>NZ_JBKEZQ010000010.1:0-169136 GCF_053345175.1 Methylobacterium sp. M6A4_1b | reverse complement strand
GGCGGTGATGTTGAGGGCGCCCGTGCCCGCGGCCGAGGCGGTGTAGGCGGTGCCGGCCTTGAAGGCGACGGTGTCGCCCGCCTGGAGCTTGAGCTTGTTCACCGCATCCAGGCTGGTGAGGGGCGCCGCTGCCGATGTGCCGGGATTTCGGTCCGAAGCATACTTGGAAGATTTGTCGACATAGTAAATCGTCACGATAACGTCCGTTCGCTGGCGTGCTTCCGCGCGATCGATTCCGCTTCCTGCACAAAACTGCAAATTTGCAAAACATCTTGTCGAGGCAAGATGTTTTGCTGTGAAACGCACTCATTAAAACAGAAAAGGCAGCATATTTGTAAATCATGCTCAATCAAGTGGATTTTTAAAAAGACGAGATTGATATAAATAGGAGAAAATATACGTATCCCCAGTAAATACACTAGGAATGATGTTCTCGCAGAGAGAAACATCATATGAATATGAGTGGAGGACGGGATCGGGCGGCTGGCATGTCGAGCGTGAGATATTCGCGCGCACGCGGGCGACCAGTCAGTCTTAGCTTAGCCATTGGCGCCCGCAGCAATGCGAGCGCCCCAAGTCGTTCATCACATCGCGGCGATCAGTCCGTGCCGCGATACAGTCACATCGACGCAAAAGGCATTTCGTCGCACCCGGAAGGACGATCCTTTTCGCTCGCGGTCCGAGCAACGGTCAAGACGAGGCCTGTCGACGTCGCCGCTCCGGATGGACATCGTCGCCCGGATTCCGTCGCGGAGGCGGCCTCGCCGGTGCGGGCTTCCGACCTCCGGCGGACGCCTCCGCTCACGACACCGCGCCGTTCGCCCCCCGCCGGCTCAGCAGGTCCTTGCGGAACTTGGCGTCGAGGCGCTGCATGAAATGCTCGGCGCAGCACATGTGGTCGTGCATCTCCCGGCGGACGGCCTCGGCGTCCTCGGCGCGGTAGGCGGCCACGAGGGCGCGATGGCTGGCGAGGTTGTGGGCGCCGAAGGCCTCGTGCTCGGTGAGGCTGTCGCTGCGGAACTCCACGAGGTCGCGCAGCAGGCTGTTCAGGAACCGGCAGATGAAGGCCAGCAGCGGGTTGTCGCTGGCGTCGCACAGGATGTCGTGGAAATCGACCTCGATCACCCGGCCGAGGCCCCGGCCATCGCCGGCATTGGCGGCCTCGCAGGCGGCCATGTTCTCCTCCAGGCGGCGGAACTCCGCCTCGCCGAGGCGACCGACCACGCTGACGCCGAGCGTCACCTCCAGGCTGCGGCGCAGGGCATAGACCTGGGCGAAGTCGAGCTCCTGGAAGTGCAGGAACCGGCGCAGCTGCTGCGCGGCGGCGTCCACCGAAACCGGGCGGATCTCCGGGCCGCCATTGGGGCCGGACTGCATCGTCACCAGCCCCTGGACCTCCAGGGCCTTCAGGGCCTCGCGGATCGTGCCCTTGGCGCAGCCGTAATGCTGCATCAGGGCGCGCTCGTTCGGCAGGCGGTCGCCGGGGGCCAGCCGCTCGCGGGCGATCCGGTCGCAGAGATCCTCCGCGATCTGGTCCGACAGCTTGATCCGCCGCATCGGCGCGGACGGGCCGTCCGTCTCCCGCGTGCTCATCACAGCGACCGGTTCATGGCAGCGCCCGGCTCATCGCGGCGTCCAGGCCACGTCGGCGTCGAGCGGGAAGATCGGGCGGGCGAGCTTGGCGAACGGGAACAGCCCGTAATCGGAGCTGGTGACGCCCCGGCTCGCGCATTCCACCACCGCCCGGGCGATGGGCTCGAAGACCGGACGGCAATACATCCGCGACTTCAGGATCAGCACGCGGGCGGCGGCCGGGTCGAGGCCCGAGCCCGTGAACACGCCGAGGTCCCAGGGCTCGTGCGGCTCCTCCGTGACGAGGATGCGGGCCGCACCCGTGTCGAGCACCGCCGCCCGGCCCATGCGGCAGCGCTGGCCCGTATAGGTCGGGCCGGTGATGACGTATTCGCCGTCGCCCAGGGCCGTCACCGTCCCGCTGACGGGGAGGGGGGGCTGGCGTTCGAAGCCCGGAAGGGCCACGCGGTTGCCGAGGCCGCGTTCGACCCGGGCGCCGGTGCCCGCCGCGTGCAGGGCCGCGACGGCCTCCGGATCGCAGATCGGGCCGGCGAGGATGCCGTCCATCCCGGCCGCCAGGGCGGCGGCGAGGACGTCCATCACGTCGCAGGTGCCGCCCGACATGCAGTTGTCGCCGTGGTCGAGGAGGAGCACCGGGCCATCGCCCGGCCCGGCCAGAGCGGCGTTCGCCGCCGCGATCGACGCGGCCAGCGGCGCCTCCGCGTAGACGAAGTCTTCGCGCGCTTCCCAGAGCCCGGCCGCGAGGTCGCGGGCCGCCGCGTCGGCGGCCGCTTGCGTCTCCGCCGTGACCGTGACGGACATCCCGGCCTCGGCGAGGTCGGCCAGGGAGAAGCCGCCGAAGATCGTCGCAGCGAGCACGCCGGGGCGGGCCTCCACGGCCTTGGCCGCCCTCACGGCGTCCTGCATCGGACCCGGCACCCGGGTGTCCATGCGCAGGGTGTGGGCGAGCATCGGCGGATGGACCCAGGCCCGGTGCGGCCGCAATCCTTCGTCGAGCATGCGCCCGACGATGTCGGCGACGAGGGTGCCCGTCTCGGCCATGTCCACGTGCGGGTAGGTCTTGAAGCCGGCGATCGCGTCGCAGTTCGCCACCATGCGGCCGGTGACGTTGCCGTGGAGGTCGAGGGCGACGCCGAGCGGCACGCCGGGCGCCAGGGCGCGGATGCGCGCCAGGAGCTCGCCCTCGCCGTCGTCGTGGCTCTGCGTCACCATCGCCCCGTGCAGGTCGAGGAGGATGGCGTCGCAGCCGGGACGGATCGCGTCGAGGATCGCCGCGCTCAGAGCCTCGAAGGCCGCGTCCGCCACCGGGCCGCTCGGGTTGGCGTGGGCCGAGACCGGCACCGCGACGGTGGCGCCGCGTACCTCCCCGAAGCGGATGAAGGCGCCGAGCGCCGTGGTGCTGTCGCGCCCCGCCGCCAGGGCCGCCTCGCCCCGGAGCGGGCCGAAGGCGGCCAGCGGGGTCGCCAGGGGCGAGAAGGTGTTGGTCTCGTGGTTCACCCGGGCGGTGACGATACGCATGCGCTTCGAAGCCTTGCTGGGATCGGAATCAGGCCGCGGGGGACAGGCGGGCGTCGTAGTCGAGCACCGCGTCGAGCAGCACCTGCGCGCCGGCGGCGCATTCGGCCGGGGCGGTGGATTCGGCCGGGTTGTGGCTGAGGCCCCCGGCGCTCGGCACGAACACCATGGTGGTGGGCACCAGGGCGGCGACGTGGGCGGCGTCGTGCCCGGCCCCCGAGACCATGTCGCGGGTGGCGTGGCCGCCCTTCTCGGCCGCGCGCCGGACGGAGGCGATGCAGTCCGGGTCGAAGGCGACGGGGGCGGTCCGGGCGATGGTGTCGAGCCGGGTCTCCAGGGACAGGTCGGCGGTGACGCGCGCGACGGCCGCGCGGAGCGCCGCCTCCATGGCGTCGAGCACCGCGTCCTGCGGGTGGCGCAGGTCCACGGTGAGGAAGACGCGGCCCGGAATGACGTTGTTGGAGTTCGGCGTCACCGTGAGGTGGCCGACGGTGCCGACCGCGTCGGGGCCGTGCGCATGGGCGGCGGCATCCACCGCCTCGACCAGGCGGGCGGCGCCCACGAGCGCGTTGCGCCGCATCGGCATCGGGGTCGAGCCCGTATGGGCGGACTGGCCCTCCAGGGTGACCTCGTACCAGCGCATGCCCTGCACGCCCTGCACCACGCCGATGGTGGCGCCTTCCGCCTCCAGGATCGGGCCCTGCTCGATGTGGAGTTCGAACATCGCCCCGAACGGCACCGAGCCGGCGGGGGCGTCGCCGCGATAGCCGATGGCGTCGAGGGCCGTGCCGAAGGTCGTGCCGGCGCTGTCCTGGCGCGCCTCGGCCCAGGCGCCGTCGTAGATGCCCGCATGGACGCCCGAGCCCAGCATGGCGGGGGCGAAGCGCGCGCCCTCCTCGTTGGTCCAGTTCACCAGCAGGAGCGGCGCCTCGGTGACGTAGCCGGCCCCGTCGAGGGTGCGCAGCACCTCGAGCCCGGCCAGCACGCCGAGCACGCCGTCGAACTTTCCGCCGGTGGGCTGGGTGTCGAGGTGGCTGCCCAGGGCGATCGGCTTCAGGTCCGGGTTCCGGCCGGGGCGCAGCGCGAACATGTTGCCCACCGCATCCACCGTGAGGGTGCAGCCCAGGGCCTCGACCTGGGTCCGCAGCCAGTCGCGCACCCGGCGGTCCTCGTCGCTCAGGGTCAGGCGGGCGATGCCGCCGTCGGGGGTGGCGCCGATCGCGGCGGTCTCGGTCAGGCTGTCCCAGAGGCGCTCGGCGTTGATGGTGAGGTTCGACATCTGTGTCCCGGATTCCGTTCTGCTCACGCCGCCTTCACGCCGAGGAAGCGGTCGCGGGCCGCCTCGTCGGCGACGAAGTCGGCATTGCCGGCCGCGTAGGCGACGCGGCCGAGTTCGAGGATGTAGTGGCGGTCTGCAAGGCTCGTGCAGACCGCGAGGTTCTGCTCCACCAGCAGGATCGGGACCCCGGCGTCGCGGATGGCCCGGATCTGGGCGACGATCTCCTCGACGATGACGGGGGCGAGGCCCTCCACCGGCTCGTCGAGCATGAGGAGCTTCGGCCCGGAGAGAAGGGCGCGGGCGATCGACAGCATCTGCTGCTCGCCCCCGGAGAGCTGCGCGCCCCCGTTGCGGCGGCGCTCCTCCAGGCGCGGGAACATCGTGAAGATGTCCCGCAGGCCCCAGGGCGACCCCTTGCGCACGGCGATGGCCAGGTTCTCCTCGACGCTGAGGAGGCTGAAGATGCCGCGATCCTCCGGCACGAGGGTGAGGCCGGCCCGGGCGATGCGGTGGGCGGGCCAGCCCGCCACGTCGGTGCCGCGGAAGCGCACCTGGCCGCCGCGCGGCGGCAGGAGGCCGCTGATCGCCTTCAGCGTCGAGGTCTTGCCGGCCCCGTTGCGTCCGAGCAGGCAGACGATCTCGCCGTCGCGCACCTCCAGGTCCACGCCTTGGAGGATGTGGCTCTTGCCGTAGAAGCCCTGGACCCCGTCCAGGCTGAGGGCGACCGGGCCGCTCACGAGGCGTGCGCCCGGGCGGGCGTCAGGTCGCCGGTGATCATGTTGCCGAGATAGGCCCGGCGCACCTCCGGGTCGTCGCGGACCCGGGCCGGCGGCCCCTCCACCAGCACGCGGCCGGCGCGCATCACCGTCACCGTGTCGGAGATGTTCATGACGATGCCCATGTTGTGCTCGATGAACAGGACGGTGTGGTCGCGGCCGAGGTCGCGGATCAGCGCCGTCATCGCGCCGATGTCGTCGATGCCCATGCCGGAGGTCGGCTCGTCGAGGAGGATGACCTTCGGGGCCGCCGCCATGGCCATGCCGACTTCGAGGCGCCGCTGCTGGCCGTGCGAGAGCTCGCCGGCGGGGCGCAGGCCCACCCGGGCGAGGTCGAGGCGCTCCAGCATCGCCTCGGCAACCGCCAGCGCCGGCCGGTTCGCCTCGGCCCGGCGCCAGGGAGCCAGCGCCTGCCAGGGCGTCTTGCCCTGCGCGGCCAGCCGCAGGTTCTCGCGCACGCTCAGCGTCGGGAAGAGGCTGGTGACCTGGAAGGAGCGGGCGAGGCCGAGGCGCACGCGCTCGTGGTCGGCGCTGCGGGTGATGTCCCGGCCGGCGAGGGTGATGCGCCCGGCCGAGGGCGTGATCCGGCCGGTCAGCGCGTGGAACAGGGTGGTCTTGCCGGCGCCGTTCGGGCCGATGATCGAATGGACGCTGTTCTCGGCGATGCGCAGGGTCACGTCCTGCAGGGCGACGAAGCTGCCGTAGCGGACGCCCAAGGCGTCGGTGGCGAGGATCGGTGCGCTCATCGCGTCGCCTCCGGTGCGGAACGCGCGCCAGGCTGCTCTCCTCCCCCTTGTGGGGAGGAGTTGGAGGTGGGGGTGGCTGGGTGACCCTCGACCGGCGGAGGCTGGCGGCGCCACCCCCATCCCTGGCTCCTCCCCGCAAGGGGGAGGGGAAGGCCCTCGTCGGGCGCCCGCGTCACGAGGGCGACGGCGCGTTCGATCAGGCCCCAGAGGCCGCGCTGCAGGAACAGCGTGATGACGATGAGGAGGAGCCCGAGAAGCAGGAGCCAGCGCGGCCAGATCGCCGAGAGGGCGTCGGCGGCGAGCAGGTAGGCGCCGGCCCCGAGGAGCGAGGCGAACAGGTTCGCGCTGCCGCCGATGATCGTCATGATCAGCAGCGTCTCGCTGGTGTGGTAGTCGATGTTCGAGAGCGGCGCGACGCCGATCAGCATGGCGTGGAGCGCGCCCGCGAAGGCGGTGACCGCGCCGGAGATCGCGAAGGCCGCGACCTTGAAGGCGCGCACCGGATAGCCGATCGCCCCGGCCCGGCCCTCGTTGTCGCGGATGGCGAGCAGGGTGCGCCCGAAGGTGGAGAGCGCGACCCGCTGCAGGGCGGCGAAGAGCGCGAGGAAGAGCACGGCCACGAAGGCGTAGTAGGTCCAGGGATCGGCCAGCACCGTGCCGGCGAGGCGCGGGCGCGGGATGTCGAGGAGGCCGTTGTCGCCGCCGGTGATGCCGCTGAGGGTGTAGGCCAGGAAGTAGAACATCTGCGAGAAGGCGAGCGTCAGCATCACGAAGTAGACGCCCTGGCGCCGGATCGAGACCCAGCCCACGGCGGCCGCCACCAGAGCGCCGAGAGCCAGCGACGCCGCCAGCACGACCGGGGCCGGCAGGCCGGCGCGCACGAGGCCGAGGCCGGCGACGTAGCTGCCCAGGCCGAAGAAGATGCCCTGGCCGAAGGAGAGCAGGCCGGTATAGCCCAGCAGCAGGTTGCAGGCGGCGACGGCCAATCCGTAGATCAGGATCTCGCTGGCCAGCGTGCCGGAGCGCATGGCGAGCGGCAGGACCAGCACGGTCGCGACCGCGAGACCGAACTGCACCAGGGGCCGGTCGAGAAGGGGAATCATCGCCAGATCCTCCTCAGGCCCGGCCGAACAGGCCGCGCGGCATCGCCATGATGATGCCGGCCATGCCGAGATAGATGACGAGGCGCGCGCCCTCGGGCCACAGGGTGGCCATCAGGCTCTGCGCGACGCCGACGAGGATGCCGGCGGCGAGCGCCCCGGCATAGCTGCCCATGCCGCCGATCACCACCACCACGAAGGCGATGCCCAGGGCCTCGACGCCCATGAAGGGCTCGACGCCGCGGATGGGGGCGGCGAGCGCCCCGGCCAGGCCCGCCAGCCCGGCGCCGAGCGCGAAGACGGCGGTGTTGATGCGCAGGGTATCGTAGCCCAGCAACGCCATGTTCGTCGGCGATTCCGACCCGGCCCGCACGATGGCGCCGAGCCGCGTCCGGTCGAGGAGCCACCACAGGCCTGCCGCCAGGATCGCCGTGAAGCCGATCACGAAGAGCCGGTATTCCGGGTAGACGAAGTCGCCGAGGATCATCACCCCGCTGAGTTCGTCCGGCGGCGCGACGTTCCCTCCGATGGGTCCCCAGACGATGATGACGCCTTCCTGCACGACCAGGGCGAGGCCGACGGTGACGAGGATGTGGAAGGTGTGCGGCAGCTTGTAGACCCGGCGCAGGAGCAGCCGCTCGGTCAGCCCCGCCACCCCGGCGACGAGGAGGGCGGCGAGCGGCATCGCCACCCAGAAGCTCAGGCCCCGCTCGACGCCCTCGTAGGCCAGGTAGGCGCCGAGGAGGTAGAACGCCCCATGGGCGAAGTTCACGAATTGCAGCAGCCCGAAGATGATGCTCAGGCCCACCGCCAGGAGGAAGTAGAGCATCCCGAGCCCAAGGCCGTTCAGGATCTGGAACAGGTAGGTCACGGGGTCTCCCGGAAGGCGTGACGGTGTCCGCGCGCCCGCGCGGTTCCCTGCCCCGCAGGGGGAGGGGTTACGCGGCGCGCTTCACGTCATCTTGCAGCCGGCGGCCTCGGGCGAGAGGAACGACTTGCCGGACTGGATGACCTCGGCGAAATCGTCCTTGTCCTTCATGGCGGACTTCGCCTTGCCCTTGAGCAGGTAGTAATCCTTGATGACCTGGTGGTCGGCGGCCCGGATCTCCTCCTCGCCGGTGAGACCCGCGTAGCGCATCCCTTCGAGCGCCTTGATCACGGCGGGGCCGTCGGCGCCGCCGGCCTTCGTGGCCGCGTCGAGTAGCAGCTTGGTGATCTGGTAGGAACCGGCGAAGGAGTAGTTCGGCGTCATCTTGGCGCTCTCGCGGACCTTGGCCACCAGGGCCTTGTTCAGGGGCGAGTCGATGCCGTGCCAGTATTGCGCGCCGAAATAGACGCCTTCGCAAAGGTCGGCGCCCAGGGCCTCGAACTGCTCCAGGCCCGAGGCCCAGGCGAGCACGATGGTCATGCGCTTCTTGAGCCCGAAGCTGACCGCTTGGCGCAGGGCATCCGAGGATTGTGAGCCGAAGTTGAGGAGCAGCAGGACGTCGGGCTTGGCCGCGATGGCGTTGGTCAGGTAGCCGCTGAACTCCTTCTCGGCCAGCGAGTGGTAGCTGTTGCCGACATGCTCGATGCCCTTCTCCTGGAACACCGCCTTGGCGGCGCTCAGCAGCCCCTCGCCGAACACGTATTGCGGGGTGATCGTGTACCAGCGCTTGGCCTGGGGCATCTGCTCGATCAGCGGGCGCACCGTCTGCGCGATGGCGCCGAAGGTCGGCACCGTCCAGCGGAAGGTGCCCCGGTTGCAGTCGGAGCCGGTGATCTCGTCGGCGCCCGCCGTGGTGATGAAGACGCCGTCGCCCTTCGTGACCTCCTTGCCCATCACCAGGGCTTCCGAGGAGAGGATGCCGCCGGCGAAGAGCCGGGTGCCCTGCGCCATCGCCTCCTGCACCTTGCGGGCGGCCGGGGCCGGCTTGCCCTCCGTGTCGATGTCCGCGACCGTGACGCTGCGGCCGAGGACCTTGCCGGCCTCCTGCGCGGCGAAGGCGGCGCCGAGCGAGGCGTACTTTCCGTTCGCGGCGAACGCCCCGGAGATCGGCAGCGGCGCGCCGATGACGAGGGGGCCATCGGCGGCGCGCGCGCCGCGCGGGAACCCGGACAGCGGGAGGCCGGAGGCTCCCAGGGCGGCCGCCGTCAGCGAAGACTTCAGAAACGCACGACGATCACGCATGGCACCGCTCCTGGCTCTCGCGCCGGACGAACTATCCAAACTATACGCATAGAATATGCGCGGGTCGGATCCGTCAAGCCGAGCGGCGATGTTGCACTGCACTTGCGCAGGGACGCCTCGAAAGCTCGGGATGCAGGCAGAGGCTGATGCGCGCGCAGGCATTCGGGCCGCGCGGATCGCCCGAACGCATCGCGGACGGACGGGGGCCGTCCCCTGCGGCGCGCGTCGGGCCAGGTCCGTGCCGCAGCCCGGTCCGGCCGGTCGACGAGGGAGGGGTGAGACCGAGGCGGCGGCCCTCAGCGCTTGGGCGCGACGAGGTCGTCCACGAGGGCGATGTATGAGGCGAGCATGCGGTCCACGCTGAAGGCCGCGGCGGTCCGGCGGGTCGCCCCGGCCAGGCGCGCGCGTTCCTCGGGCTGCGCCACGCGGGCGAGCCGATCGATCAACTGGTCCGTGCGACCGACCTCGAAGAGGTATCCGTTGACGCCGTCCTGCACGATCTCGGAGGCGCCCCCGATCTCGGAGAGCACCAGCGGCACCCCGCCGGCGAGGATCTCGAGGGCCGACAGGGAGAGGGTCTCGATCGACGTGCTGCACAGGACGCCGACGTCGAAGCCGGCGATGCTCGGCCGGACGTCGCCCTGTTCGCCCGTGAACACGACGTGCGGCGTCATCCCGGCCGTCTCGACCACCTGCGTCATCCGCTCCCGATCGGGACCGTTGCCGACGAAGACGACCTTGGCGGGAAGGCCCCGCTGCCGGAGCGCCGCGAGGGCGTCGATCAGCTGCGCGTGGTTCTTCTCGGGCCGCATGGTCGCGACCAGACCCATGACGAAGTCGTCGGGCTGGACGCCCCAGGCGGAACGGGTGGTCGCGCGATCCGCCGGGCGGGGTGCGAAGTGATCCAGGTCGATCCCGTTGACGATCGCCTCGTCCCGGGCCGACGCGAGCCCGCGCGCGCGCCAGTAGTCCCGCTGGTTGACGCTGACGTAGACGAGGCGGTCGAGGAACCGGGCCGCGATCCGGAACAGCGCCGTGCGGGGGCCTTCGCCTGGGCGCGGCACCGTCGTGTGGAAGATGCCGACCACCTTTCCGCGCAGTTTCCAGCGAAACGGCAGGGTCATGATGGTCGGGGCCTGGTTGATGACGAAGAGAACGTCGGCGTCCTCCTCCCGCAGCGCCTTCCCGACCCGGAGCCAGGAGCCGATATCGGCGAGGCCGCGGCAGCCCAGCATCCGAGCCCCCTGGGCGCCCGGCAGGGCGACGGTCTGCGCGGACTGGCCGCGACCGAAGACGACGACGGAGGTCGGATAGCCTTTTTCCATGAAGCGTGCGCGAAGGTCGAGCGTGTGTCGCTCCGCTCCACCCATCGCGAGACCAGGGACGAAAAATGTCAGTTTAGGCTTCACGCTGGTCGCTCAATCTGTCTCACCTGACTATGCATTTGTTTATAGAGTGGTGACAGGACGACATCCACTGGCGATATTATTCCGATCGCAAAAACCATTTCCCTGATCTGGAACCAGCCGTATAACGACGTCGCAATCATCGAATAGACGGAGTGCTTGCATGCAAGCTGTGGCTGCCCTCCAGCGGCTTTCCCGGCGCTTTCACCTCGCTGGCCTTCGTCCGCTGTCCCGCATCGTCGATGGCATCGTCCGGGTCGGGTTCGCCGCCTCCATCCCGGGGCGGGCCGCGATCGGTACGGGCGTGATGTTCCATCACAGCGGCATCGGCGTCGTGATCAACGGCGCGTCCGTGATCGAGGATGGTTGCGAAATCGGCGTCCACGTCGTGCTCGGCGGCCGGACCCCGCTGCCGGGCGCCCCGCATCTGGAGCGGGACGTCATCGTCCATGCGGGTGCCAAGATCATCGGCCCCATCACCATCGGCGCCGGATCGGTGGTGGCGGCCAATGCCGTGGTGATCGAGGACATGCCGCCCAACTCGCTGATCGCCGGCATTCCGGCCGTCGCCAAGCGGAATATTGCCGACGTGGACGCCTACCGCCACAACCCCGGCGAGGGGGTGGTCGCGCCCTGAGGCGTGTTCTCGAGACGGCGGGCGGCGATCCGCCCCGCCGCGTCTGACGGGGGACGGCCCCGCAATCACCGATCGTCCAGGGCCAGGGTCCGGATCGGGGCTGGCGGGGCGCGGAGCAGCGCGCCGAAGAGCTGCGCGTACTGGTCGACCATTCCCTCCACCGAAAGGCCCCTGACCGACGGCCGGGCCTGCGCCGCGAGGCCGGCCCGGGTCGTCGGGTCGGCGGCGGAGACCAGGCGGTTCACCAGCATATCGGTGTCGCCGCTGGGAAAGAGGTAGCCGTTGACGCCGTCGCGGACGAGTTCCGAAGCGCCGCCGATCTCCGACATGATCATCGGCACGCCGCTGGCCAGGAACTCGAGGGCCGACAGGGAAAGGGTCTCGACCGCGTTGCTGCACAGCACGCCGACATCGCAGGCGGCGATCAGGGGCCGGACGTCGGCCTGCTCGCCGGCGAGGATGATGTGCTCCTCGATCCCCTGCTCGCGGGCCTTGGCGAGGATCTCGGCGCGGGCCGGGCCGCCGCCCACGAGCAGGGCGCGCGCCGGTATGCCGTTCCGGCGCAAGACGGCGACCGCCTCGACGAGCTGGCAATGGTTCTTCTCGGGCCTGAGCGCCGCGACGTTGCCGATGACGTAGTCGGCCGCTGCGAGGCCGAACCGCCTGCGCGTCTCCGGACCTGCGTTCTCATCCTCGCTGAAGCGTGCGTGATCGACGCCGTTGATGATCACCGCCGTCTTCCGGCACCTGAGATGCCGCTTCGTCCAGTAGGCCCGCTGGTTCGCACTGACGTAGACGAGGACGTCGGCCAGGCGGATGGCGGCCTGGTACAGGAAGAAGGTCCGTTCCTCGGACTTCCTCAGCACGGTGGTGTGGAAGATGCCCATGACGGGCGCCCGGGACGCCCCGAACATCCGAAGGAGAACGGCGACGATCAGGGGCGCTTGGTTCACGGCGACGATGAGGCCGGGCCGGATGGTCCGCAGGGCCCGCCAGGCGCTCACCCAGCCCCGGAGGCGGGACATCCCGGTGATGTTGAGCTGCTGGACGTTCTCGGCGCCCTCCATCCGGAGGATCGCCTCGGAGCGGCGCGGGCCGTAGACCAGGACCTGCGTGTCCCAGCCCCGGCGGCGCAGGCGGGCTCTCAGATCGATCGTATGACGTTCCGCGCCGCCGACATCGAGGCCGGGAAGGAAGAAGACGATGGGTCCCTGATCGGCACGCGATCGTGATTCTATCATATCGACTGCATGCTCCGTTGATCTATGCTTACTCAGTGGAACACAGATCGATGTTCACACAGGGTTCGCCCTGTAAACCGTCCTCGCGCCGCTTCGAACAAAACCTGCATGTCCTCGTAGAGCTTCTCGATACTTTCGTTCGTACGAAAGGTCGGGCTGCCGTCTGGCATGAACTCCGAGGAGTGAAGCGTGAATTGTACGTAGTCACGCCCCTCCGATTCCGCGATGTCCAGAACTTCGAGCAGATCCTTCAGGTTGCGGCCGTTCGGGCGCAGCCAGAATACACGGTCCACGGACTTGCCGAGCATTTTCCTTGCCAGACGGGCCGGAAGCGGACGGCGGCGCCGGATGATGGTCATCGGAATCTCCAGCAGCCGTGACTCCCCCGGCCTGTCGATCCGGTCGAGGTCGATCCGATAGGCGTGCTCGGGGAACGCCGAGAAGTCGGCCCCGCCCCGGCCTGTCGGAGAGCCGACATGCGCGGCCCAGGACACGTTCGGCGTCACCGAGCAATCGACCAGGTAGCCGAGTGCCTCCAGCGCCCGGGCGGAGACGGCATCGAAGCCGAATCGACCCGCGCGGTGGCTCAGGATCGGAATCTGGAAGGTGTCCTCCAGGCATCGGGTCATGGCCTCGATCTTCTGCCTGCGCACCGCCTCCGGGTATTCGAAGAGGTAGGGCTGATGCGTCGCATCGTCGGAGGTGAGCGGGGCGATGGGCGGCGAATCCCATCCGTGGAGGTGCATGCCGATCTCGGCGACGTTCCGGCGGAGGACGTCGCGGCCGAGTTCCTGGAAGACCGGGCAGTTCGCCATCTCCCAGTTGGTCAGGTAGGTCGGACGCAGGTCGTGGCGCTCGCATAATTGCTGGAAGCGCGGGAGCGTCTCGGCATTGCGGGTCTGCACCGGGTGGGGCCTCGACCAGACATCGTCGCCCTCGGTATCGATGGACAGCAGGAACGACGGGCGCAGCGCGGCGGATCTGGTCTCCGACCTCATAGGGCTTCGCCTCATAGGGCTTGGGACGCCTCGGAGGCGCTGAGGGCCGAATCGCTGCGATCCATGAGTCTCTCTAACAAATGTCTGTAGGAATCCGCCATAGACTCCACGGAAAACCGCGTGGCCGAATGCGTGGCGGCTTCCGCGAAGCGCGCGCGCCGCTCCGGATCCGCCAGGGTCAGAACCGCCTGCGTCAGGCTCTCGTTCGAGCCGGGCTCGAACAGGAGGCCGTTGACCCCGTCCGCGACGATCTCGGATGTTCCGCCGATGGCCGGCATGATCATCGGGACGCCCATGGCGATGAATTCCAGCGCACTCAGTGGAAACGTCTCGGCGTGGGAGCAAAGAACCCCGATGTCGGATGCCGCGATCCACGGCCTCACGTCGGATTGCGAGCCTGTGAAGGTGATGATCGATTGGAGCCCCAGCGTCACCGCGAGCGCCTCGATCGCCGGACGTGTGGGTCCGTCGCCGACGAACAGGAGTCGCACCGGCTTACCACGATCCAGCAGGATGCGGGCCGCGTGCAGCAGCTGTTCGTGATTCTTCTCGGG
Organism: Methylobacterium sp. M6A4_1b; assembly: GCF_053345175.1. Classification (NCBI taxonomy): domain Bacteria; kingdom Pseudomonadati; phylum Pseudomonadota; class Alphaproteobacteria; order Hyphomicrobiales; family Methylobacteriaceae; genus Methylobacterium; species Methylobacterium sp. M6A4_1b. The sequence goes on along the minus strand of NZ_JBKEZQ010000010.1, from coordinate 155,121 downwards.
GCGGAAGGCCGCGACGAGGGCGAGGACCAGCTCGTCGTTCCGAAATCCAACCTCGGCCCGGACGCGGGCGCGGGCGGCCGGGTCCGGCTGAAAGCCCGCCAGGTCGACCCCGTTCGGGATGACCTCCATCCGCCGGGCATTCAATCCGCGCTCCTGCCAGACCCGCTTCTGCGTCGCGCTCACGAAGACGATGGAATCGGCGAGACGCAGGGTCCACTTGAAGAGGAAGAACCGCCGCATCTCCTTCTCGAGGAGGTAGGTCGTGTGGAAGACGCTGATGACGCGGGCCCGCGTTGCCCCGAAGAGCCGAAGGACGACGGCGACGATCAGCGGCGTCTGGTTCACCCCGACGATGACGTCCGGCTTGATCTTCCTGAGGGTGAACCAGAGCCTGAGCCAGCCCATGGGATCCGACATGCCGCGCACGTTGCAGTAGATCGGGTCTTCCGCGCCCTTCGCCTCGGCCATCTCCTGCGACCAGGCCCGGCCATGAACGATGAGCGTGGTAGAGAAACCACGGATTCGCATCAGATTTCGCAGTTGAACAGTATGACGTTCAGCGCCACCGAGCGTCAGTGTGGGCAGAAAGAACACGATTCTTCCCGCCTGAGCTCGATCTGCGGCACCTCTCTTCGGAGCCGCTTTCTGGATGTTCGGATGCTCGTCAAACATGATGCGCCGTTTGAGACCCACGATCTACATTGTTGGCGATGGATGATGTCGACCGCACTGTTCCAGATCGTAAGGGACGACCTCTTTTTGACTCGCTAACGCATGCAAACCAGCTGTCGGCTACATGGCTACATGACGTCACCAACTCTGACCTGACGGTCGGTCGGCTTAGCCTCTACAATAGTGAAGCCGGTTTGCCCATCGGCTCATGCGTCGCGCGACGGTCGCACGAAAGACGTCGCGGACGGTGTCTCGGGGCGGGACCGGACATCCCGATCCGTGACGGTGATCGAAGGGTATTGGGCCTGCAGGGCGCCCTGGAGCGCCGTCCTGCGCGGCCGCACGGGCAACCGTCCGGTTCCCTGGGCGCCCGCTCGGGACTCGATGAGGCACGTGCCCCACGGGGTCGATGCGGCGCCATGGAGGGGAGCGCGAGCCGCGCCGGTCTCGGCCGGGGGGGCTCGGCGGACGGAGACGGATGAGCGCCGCAGGCCTGCGCGCGGTCTCGACGTCCGAGCGGGTTGCCGGTGCTGACCGGCATGCTGTTTGATCGCGGACCTCTGCAAGGATTTGGGGTGAGGATTTGGGCGAGCGCTTCGATCGGCGTGACGCCGGCCCGGCGGCGCGCGACCGCCGCGCATCACCCCCGCCTTGCGGCGGCCCTTCACGGGATCGTGTTGCTCGGCGCGATCGAACGTGTCGTCGAACGCGCCGGATCTCCTGCGTGTTACCGATCCGGCGCCGGGCATCGCGGCGACGCTCGCCCGCGTCCCGAAACCGCCCGCCCCGAGGGGTGGGCGGCGGCGCCATCGGATCAGCGTCCGATCAGCGCCGCATCCGAGGCGGGCACCGAGACGCTCCGGAACACCGCGCTGAGCTTGGCGAAGTCGGAGGTCGGGTGCTCGGCGACGTAGATGATGTCCTTGTTCCGGATGTACAGGTCGTTGGTGAGGAAGACGCCGGCGGCCTTGGTCCAGTTCGCCCGGTGGATCGTGGGGATCAGGTCGCCCTGATAACTGGACGTGTCGACGCCCATCGCCTGCAGGGCCTCGCGGGATTCGTAGCGGAGCAGGAAGATCGCGCCGGCATCGGCACGCAGACCGTCGAGACCGCCGCTCTTGGAGATGGCCTCGGCGAGGGTCACGTTGTCGTTGTCGAAGGTGAAGCGCCGGTTGTTCGTGCCTCCGATCGCCCCGGGCGAGGGCGTCGAGCCGAGCACCATGAAGATTTTCTGCTCACGCGAGACGTAGATGACGTCGCCGGGCCGGACCGCGACGTTCTGGGATGCGTCCCGAACGATTGTGCTCAGCGACGATTGTCCGGTGGCGCCCCCGCGCTGGATCGTCACGATGGTCTCGTGGGCCGGATTGCGCGGACCGCCGGCGCGCGCGATCGCGCCCAGCACCTTCAGGCCGCCGGGATCGAGGGGAATGCGTGCGGGCAGGTTCACCTCGCCGATCACGCTGATGTCGTTGCCGCGGCGCTCGGCGATGGAGACGACCACCTGCGGTTCGATGGCGCGGTTGCGGAGCTTCTGGACGATCTCGCTGGAGACGTCCTGCGCGGTGCGGCCGCTGACCTTGATGGTGCCGGCATAGGGGACGACGATGTTGCCGGCCGCGTCCACCTGCTGGTTCGGAACCTGGACGAAGTTGCCGGCGCGGGATCCGGCTTCGCTCGGGATGAACAGGCCGCCCGACGCGGCCTCGAAGATCGTGATCGCCAGGATGTCGCCGTAGCCGATGAGTCCGGTCCGCGACGGCCCGCGATCCATGAAGCCTCGGGAGAAGGCCGGGTTCTTGGAGAGCGTGAACCGGTTCGATGCCTGGATCGCCTGTGCGCTGAGATCGACCAGCGCGTAGCTGATGGTCGGGGCGGTCTCCTGGACGATCACGTCGGCGCTGTCGATGAAGCTGCTCTTCGTGGGGCCGTCCTTCGCGACGGGCTGGCAGGCTCCGGCGCCGAGGCCCATCAGGAGGATTAGAACTACCGACCTCATTCACGAGTCTCCTGAATGCAACGTGGAGCGCCGCATCTCATTCTACGAAATATGGCCTAAAATCAGAAGAGCCCCATTGCGGCTTATCAATCTAGGCTGGACGGAGCTAGGCGAGGATTACAGGTATCCGCCCCATGGTTTCATTTGTCGACGACCGTTACCTTGTCGCAACAGGGAAATTGCGACTCACGGGTACAATGAATCTGTCGACAGAGTGATTTTTTGATTTGTCTTCGTGGTATCCCGCGCTTAGGAAGTTGGCATGAACAGGATCTGTCTGCTTTTCGCAACCCTCACGGCATGTTCGGTCGGGCTTCCGATCCATCAGGCGCGGGCTTCGGACCTGCGGCCGGATTATCCGCGCGGGTACGCGCCGCGCCTGCCCGTCCGTACCGGCGCCATCCCCCTTCCGCCGTGCAGGGACGGCATCGTCCTGCTCCTGCGCTGCACCCCGCATGTCGAGGTTCCCTTGTATCCGGACGATGTCGCGGTCCTGAATCAGGTTGCGACGGCGCCGTTGCTGCGAGCCAAGCCCTACCGGCAACTGTACTCCTGGGATTAAGCAGGAACGGTCGAAGCCGGTGGGTTGCCGTACGACCCTCGGCGTCCTTCGGGTCGTGCGTTTGAGAAGATCGTCATAGGCTTTTGCTCTTAAAGAGCCGAAAAGACTTATGGTGAACAATCGTCCTTCCGGTGATGATACGCGGCTCATTGGGAGTAGTCGGCGGGAGTAGTCGGCGGCGTCGCACCGGATGACTGTTCATCGGTGCGACGGTTCCGGTGGGTTCTTGGAAGGGCTCAGCGGCGCGGTTCGATCGTGACGACGGTGGCGAGGCCGCGCGGACCCATGCTGCCGCGCCAGGCCAGGCGCGTCGCCGGAACCTTGAGCCCGAACGCCGGCGAGACCCACCCTCCCGACACGTCCGACTCTCCTGTGGATGCCGTGACCGTACCGTGGCCTTCGAAGGCCAGGGCGAGGAGCGGCATGCCGTTCCGGCTCGCGCGCCACGCACCGTCCTCCTGAATCAGATCGATTCCCGGGGCGAACTGGAACACCAGTTCGGCGTCGAGCGGCTGCGCCGGTGCCGGATCGAGGCGGTCGACGACCTTCAGGCCCGTGGCCGTCGCCTCGACGGTGCGGACATGGTCCGTTCCGAGGCGGCGGCGATAGCCGTCGTGGCTCGCCGTCACCGACCACTTGTCCCCGGTTTGCACATGCTCCACCCGGGCCTTGGCTTTGTGCGACCAGTTGAAGGGGCCGGAAATGGTGCTCTGGTCGAGGCCGGCCAGGGTCAGCGTGCTGTGCGCCGCCGTCCCGCGGAACCAGTCCCGCCACGGTCCGCCGGAATGGTAGAGGTAGGTCCCGGGGTCCACGATGACGGGCTCGCCGTCGAGGGTCAGCATGAGGGAATTGGCGTCCGCGTGTCCGTGGGCGGCGATCGTCAGGTAACCGAGCGGGCCGTGGTCGATCACCAATGTCAGGTCGCGCCCGCAACGGGCCTCCCGCACCACGGTGAGCCCGCCCGTGGGGAAGGTCTCGAGTCCCAGGGGCCGGAGGGCGCCGGCCCGCGGTGCCGCGAAGACCGCGTCCCGCAATTCCGGATCGGGGGCGACGGGACCGAAAGGGGCCTGACGGAGATGGCCCGCGATGGCGGCGGCGACCGAGGCGGGATAGGCGGTCTCCGGTGGATGGGTCAGGGTCAGTACGCGTCCCTCGTCGTCGTCGCCGATGGCCGGCACCGCGCCGCCGGGCGTCGCGAGGGTCCCGACGAACCGGGCGAACGCCGCGAGTCGCGTCTCGACGATGGCGCCGAGCGGGCGTCCCGCCGCCCGCCCCGCGGCGCTGGCGAGCATCAGCATCTCGGCGGTGAACGCCCCGTAGGTCGGCGACTGTTCGGCGGGAACGCCGTCGTCGAGGATCTGGCTGGCCGCCTCGCGCTCCAGGGTCGCGCGGGCCTCGCTCTCGGCCCTGCGCGCTTCGCCGAGGTCCGGCATCGCCAGGGCGATCAGGAACTCCGCCATCGCCTCGGCGACGAGGTGGTTGTTGGCCGAGCTGAACCGGGAGGGATAGCGCCGCAGCCAGTGGAGATGGGCCGCCAGCATCACGCGGATCCGCTCGGCGGTCGCGGGCGAGAGGGCATCGCCGCAGAGGCTGGCGACGATCAGCAGCGAGACGGCCCGCAGGGCGAGCTCGATGCCCGAGTTCCAGCCGAGACCCCGGAACGGCGGATTGGCCGCGTGCCAGCTCGCGACGGCCGCCTCGATGGCCGCCAGGGCGGCGCGGTCGCCTTCCAGCGCCACGAGCGCGGCGAGGGGCTGGAGGTGCTGCAGCCGGTTGAATTCCCAGACGTACTTGATGTCGCCCAGGGTCCGCTCGTGCCGGTAGGGGATGTCGAAGCAGAAGCGCTCCGCACCCGGCCAGGGGCGGCCCGTCACCGGATCGAGCCGCCAGACCTCCGCCGGAAAGAGCTGCGCCGACGACCGCTCCGGCCAGGCGACGCCGAGCGCGCCGAAGCGTCCGGCGAGGAGCGCGCGGCTCGCGGCCCGCACCGCCTCCGCCAGGTCCGGACTGGAATTCGCGAGAAAGGCATCCCGCAGGCCCGGAATGACCGGAGCGGGGCCCGCCGCGACCGGGAACGCGGTCCAGTCATAGTTGCGACGGCGCGAGAGCGACTTCTTGGCGACTTCGCCGACGCGGTGGGCGATCTCGGCGGGGCTCATCGCGGCGAGGCGGCCGATGTACCATTTGAGCGACATGGCTCGGGTCCCTCTTGAGGCGGCCTCCCGTGGGGAGGCGTGTCGGGGTCGGTGGCGGAGCGGTGGGGCGGGACGGCGGCCGTCAGCGCCCGCCGTGCGCGGCCGCGATCTTCCAGGCGACGATGAGCCGGCCGGTGTAGTCGACGAATTCCAGCCGCTCCTCGAACAGGGCGCGGGCGCGGGTCGCCAGGGACCGGCGCAGGTCCGGCTCGTCGAGGAGGCGGCCCAGGGCACCGGCGAGACCCGCCGCGTCGCCCGGCTGCACCAGGAGTCCGGTCTGTCCGTCCTCCACGATATCCGGAACCGCTCCGACCGGGGTGCAGACCACCGGGGTCTCGCGGGCGAAGGCCTCGATCACCGACAGCGGCAGGTTCTCGTCGTAGGAGGGCAGCGTGAGGATGTCGGCCTCGCCCAGGAGCGCCTCGAAGGCCTCGCCCGAGATCCAGCCGGGAATCGAGACCCGCTCGGTCAGGCCGAGCGCCGCCACCGCTTGCCGCGTCTTCTCGACGTCGCCGTCGCCCGCGAGGGTGGCCCGCCACGGGCGGTCCTTCAGGAGTCCGAGGGCCGCGACGAGCTCGACGATGCCCTTGCGCTCGCCCAGGCGCCCGGCGAACAGGATGTGCAGCGGCTGTCCCTCCACGCGCTCCCGCCGGCCGGGGTCGCGGCTCGCGTTCGGCAGGACGAGGATGCGCTCGCGCGCCTCGGGCACCTTCCCGCCGACGTAGTCGCGCCAGACGCTGCCGAGGACCAGGATCCGCGCACTGCCGGCGAACATCCGGGCGATGGCCCGGCTCACGGGCTTCGGCGCGCCGTCCCAGAACTGGCGGTAGCGCGATCCGTGCAGGTGGAGGACGTAGGGAAGGCGCAGCAGCCGGCAGAACGCGCCGATGACGAGCTTGCGATAGGTGCTTCCGGTCTGGGACAGGTTGATGTGGACGACATCGACCCGGCCTGTGAGCCGCCGCCGCAGGAGCTCGGCGAGCAGGCGGACGATGTAGAGCGGCGCCGCGGCCTGGGAGCCCTGGCCCCGGCTCGTCAGGAAGGTCACCTCCGCCTCGGCGAATCGGGGCAGACGCAGCGACTCCCGCAGTTCGTCCATCAGCCGGTCGATCCCGCCGCGCCCGCCGCGGCCGAGCGGCGTCACGATGACGACCCGCAGGGGCTGCGGCCCGTCCCGTGTCTTCTCCCGTCGTCCAGGTTCGTCCATCCGGTCGGCTTCCCTTCGCATGAGCTTGCCACGGGCCGGCGCCGCCGAGGGAGGCAAGGCCGGGCCGTGACGCGGGTTCGCGTCAGCGTGGCCGGACCCCTCCCGGCCCGGCGGCCGCTATCATTTTTTCTTGGATTTGATGCGCTGAGCCATGTCGGGAAAAGCCCGGCCGATCAAGCGCCACGACCAGATTTCGCTGTGAGCCGTCCGCCGGTGTCATCGCGCCGTGCTCCGCACCGGGTCACGAATCTGCGCGAGGGACCGCGACACGATCCTGAGGAGGACCCGGCCGGGCGGTCGCGCCGGCGATCCGGATTGTCCGGTCTAACCCGCTCCTTCGAGCCGCACCCGCGCGGCGCCGGCCTCAGCGCAGGACCGGGCTCCAGGGCACCAGCACCTCGCGGTAGCCGTCGGCGGTCCTCTCGAGGTGGGCGGCGGCCGGGAAGGGATAGTGGAAGCCCTGGAGCAGGGTGCGGTCGGCCGCGATCCGGTCGTAGATCCGGCGCCGGGTGGCCTCGGCCATGGCCGGGTCCTGGTCGTACATCACGTGCCAGCCCGGATGGCGCGCGAACAGGACCGGCACGTTGGTGACGTCGGACTGCACGAACAGGCTGTCGCGCCCCGAGGCGAGCAGGAACGAGGTGTGACCGGGCGTATGCCCGGGCGTGCCCTGCGCCGTGAGGCCGGGCAGGATCTCCCGTTCCCAGGCGTAGGGCGTCACCTTGCGGCCGAGGCCGTCGAAGACCCGCCGGACGTTGCGGAACCCGTCCTGCATCCGGCCCGCCGGCGCCCGGCTCATGGCGCCGTCATCCATCCAATAGGCCCATTCGGGCTCCGGCACGTGGATCTCGGCGTTCGGGAAGGCGGGCTCGCCCTCCGGCGTCAGCAGGCCGTTCACGTGGTCGCCATGGAAATGGGAGATCACCACGGCGTCGATGGCGGCCCGGTCGAAGCCCGCCGCCTTCAGGTTGGCGTGGAACTGTCCCACCGCGCCTCCGCTCGCCAGGAAGGCGGCCTCGCCGTTGCCGGTGTCGATGACGACGCGCCGGCCGCCGGTCTCGATCACCAGGGGGGTGAAGGGCACGGTCAGGTTCGCCCCGTCGCGAAAATCGGCCGTGAGCGCCGCCGATACCTCCGCGCGATCGGCGTTGAGCACGAAGCGCTCCGGGAGCGGCATGGTGTTGGCCCCGTCCGTCACCGCCGTGACGCGGACGTCGCCGACCCGGTACCGGTAGAATCCGGGCGCCTGCGGCTCGACCGGCGCCGGGCCGGCCGCGGATGCCGCCGGCGGGCCGGAGCCCGCCAGGGCCGCCGCCGCCAGGGTCGAGGCCAGGGCCGAGCCCAGGAGCCCCCGTCGCGTCGCCTCGGTCATCCTCAAGCCTCCCCGTCGGCGGTCGTCCGCCCCGAAGAACTGGATCCTGCGGGGCGGCCGTCAAGCGGCGGGTCTGTCTGGAGCCTCGTCCCTCCGGGCGCACCTGCTCCCGGAGGGCGCCCGGTCCCGGGCGGCGTCACCGCGACGGCGTCGTCGCCAGGCGCCGGGCGGTCACGAAGCCGAGGCCGGCGATGACGACGGCGCAGAGGCTGAGGGCGGTGAGCTGGCCGAGGCCCTGGAGCGCCCCGCCGAGGATCGCCACGCCCAGGGCCTGCCCGCAGAAGAACGAGAAGGCGTGCAGCGCCACGGCCGAGGCCCGGGCGGTCGGCGCCACCTCGGTCACCTGCACCTGGAAGGTGTTGTGGAGCATGTAGAAGCCGAGCCCCATGGCCACCAGGGCGGCGCAGTCGAGTTGCCAGGTGCCGGCGAGGCCGATGGTGACGAGGGCGCCGGCGCAGATGAGGCCGCCGCCGATCAGCATGCGCGACATGCCGAGGAAGCGCAGGAGCAGGCCGACCGAGAACGAGTAGAGCAGCCCCCCGGCGGCGAAGCCGGCCAGCGCCAGGCCGGCCTCGCGGGCGCCGCCCTCGCCCCGCGCCTCGATCAGCGGCGCGAGGTGGGGAAAGATCCCGAACACCGCGATCGCTTCGATGAACACGGCCCCGAACAGGATGCGGGCGCGCGGATTGCCCACGATCGTGCGGTAGCGCGCCACCGCCGTGCGGAATTCCGGCCGCCGGGCCGGCGCCGCGGCGCTGCGGTCGAACCCGAAGAGGGCCGCGGCGCATCCGAGGGCCGCCACCGCGGAGGTGACGGCGAAGACCCCGGCCCAGCCGATCGCCCCCTCGATGAGGCCCGCGAAGGTCGAGCCGGAGAGCTGGCCGAGGATCACCGCCACGAGGAAGCGGCCGATCGCGACCTGCCGGCGCTCGATCGGGATGCGGTCGCCCATCAGCGCCAGCGCCAGGGGCACGACACCGCCGGCGCTGCCGCCGGCGACCATCCGCAGGACGAACAGGGTGTCGAGGCTAGTGGTGAGCGCGCACGCCGCCAGGGCGAGGGTGAGGATGGCGAGGCAGATCGCGATGATCCGCTCCTTGCCGAGCGCGTCGCCGATCGGACCGAGGATGGGCTGGATCAGCGCGTAGGGCAGGGCGAAGGCGGTGGAGAGCAGCGCCACCGTGTGGGGATCGCTGCGAAGGTCACGGGCCAGCACGCCGACCAGCGGCTCGATGGAGCGGCCCGCGAAGGTGCTGGCGAAGCCGGCGAAGGCCAGGATCACGATCAGGCGCGTGGTCGAGAATTCGGCCTTCAGGTTCGTGATCCTTGATGGCGGCGGGCACGGTGAGGCATCGCGCAGGGCGAAGCCCGGGGATGGGCTTCGCCATACGCGGCCGGGACCGGCGCGTCGATCCCGATCCGGTGCGTCAGGCCTGGACGCCGGCCCGGGCCACGTCGCCGGCATCGGGCAGCTCGGCGATGCGCCAGCACAGCGCCATGACCCGCCGGACCTGGTCGTCGGGCAGGATGCCGTCCGCGAGGTCGGTGAACTTGGTCTCCAGCGCGGCGTCCGACATCGGCCGCTCGACGCTGCCGATGGCGTGCTCGATGCGCCGGGGCAGGCTGCGGCCGTCCTTGAGCACCACCGTGAGTTCGACCTGCTCCGGCCGGATCGCGGCGTCGACCACCGGCTTCACCCGGGCGCGCAGGGCCACCACGACGGGGTCGTTCACCGCCCGGTCGCTGAACTGCTTCTCGCCGCCCGCCCCCTCCACCAACGCCACCGCGACGGCGTGGGTGATGCTGAACTTGCCTTCGAGGCCGGTGCGCGGCGCAGTCTTGCCGGTCAACTCGAGGACCAGGGGGTGGACCTTCATGTCGACCCGCTCGATCGCCTCGGCGGTCAGGTGGTTCTCGGCGCGCAGCTGCACCGCCGCGTCGATGGCCGGGTGCATGACGATGCCGCAGGCGAAGGGCTTGTAGGTGTTGAGCGCCGCCTCGTAGCGGGTGCCGAGGCCTTCGGTGATCTCGCGGTAATCCTGCTTCGTCGAGATGGTGTTGGCCCAGCCGCGCTTCGCCTCGATCATCCCGTCCGAGCTCGTGTAGTTCTTGGCGGCGAGGATCGCGGCGAACAGGCCGTTCGATGCGGCCCGGCCCGGATTGAAGCTCTTGTTCATGGAGCCGAAGGACTCGCGCAGGCCCACCGGCTGCGAGGCGGCGAGCCCGAGGGCCCAGACCATCTGCTGCTCGGAGAGCCCCATCAGCTTGCCCGTCGCGGCCGCCGCGCCGAACACCCCGGCGGTGCCGGTGATGTGCCAGCCCACATCGTAGTGGTTCGGGTAGACCGCGTTGCCGATCCGGCACTCCGTCTCGACGCCCAGCACCAGGGCGTTGAGGAAATCCGCCCCCGAGACCGGGTTCATCTCGGCATAGGCGAGGATCGCCGAGGCGACGGGGCCGGCCGGGTGGATCACGGTCTTCAGGTGGGTGTCGTCGTAGTCGAAGATGTGGCTGGCGACGCCGTTGAGGAAGGCGGCGTTCATGATGTCGAAGCGCTCGGACCGCCCGAACAGCCCGGCCTGCGGCGGACCGGAGAACGGCTTCAGGGCCGAGACCGCGACGTCCAGGGTCGCGTGATGCGATCCGCCGATGGCGACGCCGACCCAGTTCAGCAGGGTGCGCGTACCCTCGCGGCGGACGGCTTCGGGCAGGTCGGCGTAGCGCGCGCCGACGACGTAGCGGGCGAGGATCCGGGTGACCTCCGGCGGCACCGGCTTCGGGTCCGCCTTGATCTCGGGGGCCGCCTGCGCGGGAGGGGTCAGGCTGCCGGCCCCCATGAGGGCGAGGCTCGCGGACCCGAGCAGGGCACGGCGGTCGATCCTGGGCACGGGCATGGGTCTCTCCCTCTCGCTTCTTGTGCTCGCTTCTTGCGGCCGGCGCCCCGCTCGGACGCCGCCGTGCCGGGCGCGCCCGGGACCGAGGCCGTCGCAAGGACCGGAACCGAGGGATAACCTCATCACCGCGTCGACGGCTCCCGCCGGATGCGGGCTGCCCACGGCGTTTACGCGCCGGAAACAAGATTTCGCGGTTCGTGCGGAGCGTCCAGGGAAGCGGAGGCGGCCCCGCGGCGTCGCAATCGCGGGGTCTCGGGAGGATCGAGCGCGATCAGGTCTTCGTGCATCGGGAACGGAGACTTGATCTTTTCGGGATGCTCGGCGCCGAGAGTGGTTGGCCTCCAGGTCTTCAGGGTCGGGACGCCGCCTGCGTCGCCGTCAGGTCGATATCGACGCCGACCTCCAGGGCGACCCATTGGCCCGAGGCCCAGGGACCCTGGCCGACGCCGAACTGCGAGCGCACGAGGTCGAGATGGCCCACGGCGCGGGCCGTCGCTCCCTCGCGGGTCAGGCGGAAGGGCAGGACCGCGTCGCGGCGGATGCCGCGGATCGTCAGGCTGCCGACGGCCTCGTAGGCATCCCCGCCCTTGGCGACGAACCGGGTCGCCTCGAACCGGGCCTGCGGCATGGCCCTGACGTCGAACCACTCCGCCTGGGGCAGCGCGGTATCGCGTTGGGCGTCGCCGGTCTCGGCGCTCGCCAGGTCGATCTCGACCACGGCGTGCCCGGTCTCCGGGGCGGCGGGGTCGAAGTCGATCTGCGCGGAGAAGCGCTTGAAGCGGCCCTGGAAGGGCGCGCCGACCTGGATGCCCGAGAACCCGATCCGGCTCCTGGCGGCATCGACCGTCCAGGGGGCGGCCTCGGCGCAGGCGGGAAGGACCAGGGGAGCCGCCGCGAGGGCGACCGCGACGGCGAGGCGAACGGCGATCATGGCTGGGGTCCGGACTTGAGCGGGGCGCGGGGCAGCATCCGCCGGAGCGTGTCGTCGCGCAGCACGAGATGATGGCGCAGGGCCGCGCCGACATGCAGCAGCAGGAGGCCGATCAGGAACCAGGCCCCCCAGGCATGGACCTGCTTCAGCACCGCCTCCACGGCGGCCTTGTTCGCCAGCTCCGGCAGCACCGGCAGGTGCGGCCAGGGCAGGACGCCGTAGAGCACGGTCGGCAGGTTGAAGGGCGAGGCCGAGACCACGGCCCAGCCGGCGAGCGGCAGGCCGAGGAGCAGCCCGTACAGCAGGGCGTGGGCCGCGTGCGCGCCGGCCCGCTCCCGGGCCGGCAGCGTCGCGGGCAGGGCCGGCGGCCGGTGGGCCAGCCGCCAGCCGAGGCGCAGCAGCGTCAGGGCCAGCACCGTGATGCCGACCGACTTGTGCCACTGGTAGAGCTGGAACCGGCGCATCGGCGCCAGATCCGCGTGGGTCATGGCGAGGCCGATCGCGATCAGCCCCAGCACCGCCAGCGCGCTGAGCCAGTGCAGGGCGATGGCGATGCGGGTGTAGCGCGGCGGGGGGGCGGCGCGGGCGATCCCGATCATGACGCTCTCCCTTCGGCAGGGTGGACGGCGCGCCTTATTCCTTGCGCTCGAAGGCGCCCGCGATGGTGAGGTGCAGGTCGTCGCCGATCAGCGGCACGTAGGTCTTCACGCCGAACTCCGAGCGCTTGATCGTGCCGGTGGCCTCGAAGCCCACGGTGACCTTCTTGTTCAGCGGGTTCACGCCGGCGCCGACCAGGGTGACGGTCAGCGTCACCGGCTTCGTCACGCCGTGCAGGGTCAGGTCGCCGGTGACCTTCGCCTTGTCCTTGCCCTCGGGGGCGACCTTCGTGGAGACGAAGGTCATCTCGGGGAACTTGCCTGCGTCGAGCCACTGGTCGCCCTTGAGCTCGCCGGTCAGCTTCTCGCTGGTCGTCATCACCGAAGCCACCGGGATCTTGATGGACAGCTTCGAGGCGGCGGGGGTCTTCGGCTGCAGTTCGAGGGTTCCCGACACGTCCGAGAAGCCGCCCGAGTAGTTCGAGAAGCCCATGTGCGAGACCGTCCAGCCGACCTGGGTATGGCCGGGATCGACCGCGTAGGTGCCGGCCTGGATCTGGGCCGGGTCGCGGGTCGGCGGGGTCTGGGCGAGAGCCGGCGCGGCGAGCGCGAGGGTCACGGCGACGAGGGTGGAGGCGAGGGTGGAAGAGAGACGGATCACGGGTTTCGCTCCGAGGATGAGGGCGCCGGGGGCGCCGCTTCGGTGGAGCGCAGATAGGCCGCTTCCCCGGGGTGCGATAGCGCGCTAATCGGGGACACATGGTTGCGCATCTGGAAACCTTCGCCGGAAACCTCGACGATGTCCGTGCTTTCTGCGCGGTCGTCGATCTCGGCAGCATGACCCAGGCCGGTGCCTTCCTGCGCGAGACCAAGGGCAGCGTCAGCCGGCGCGTCGCCCGCCTGGAGGCGGTGCTGAAGGTGACCCTGCTCGCGCGCACGCCGCGGGCGGTCTCGCCCACCGCCGAGGGACTCGCCTTCCACGCCCGGGCCCTGGAGAGCCTCGCCCTCCTCGACGAGGCCCTGCAGACGGCGCGGGGTGCCCGCACCCAGCCGCGGGGGCACCTGCGCGTGACGGCCTCGATCGATTTCGGCGTCGAGGTGCTGCCGGACCTCGTGGCGAGCTTCCGGGCCAGGCATCCGCAGATCACCCTCGAACTCCTCGTCACCGACAGCCGCCTCGATCTCGCCGCCAACCGGGTCGACCTCGCCCTGCGCCTCGGCGGCGGCGACCACCCCGACAGCGGCTACACCGCCCCGATCCTGGCCGACCTGACGATCGGCCTCTATGCCGCCCCGGCCTATCTGGCGCAGCGCCCGGGGCCGGTCGACATCGCCGAGCTGTCTGCGCACGACGTGGTGCTCGCCCGCGAGCGCCTCGGCGCCACCCAGATCCTCGTGTCGGACGCCGAGGGGCGCGAGGCCGGGATCACCCTGCGGCCGGCCGTGCGGGCCACGGATTTCGCCACGGTGCTGCGCCTGACCCTGGCCGGGGCGGGCATCGGCCATATCCCGAGCCTCGTCGCGGCGAAGTCCCTGGCCCGGGGCCATCTCGTGCGCGTCCTGCCCGACTGGGCGAGCCGGGGCGGGACCCTGCGCGCCGTCACCCTCGCGGGCCGCGAACTTCCCGCGCGGGTGCGCCTGTTCCGCGAGCACGTCCGCACGGAACTGGCCCGGCAGGCCGCGACCTGCCCCATGTCCGGGCTCGATCGTCCCACGCCTGTACCGGCATCGGTGACGACCTATGACGAGACTTCAGGCAGAGTGTGATCCCGGGAGGGCGAGCCCCTCGCGGCGGCGTTCCGGCGACGAGCGGTCCGGCGGGGTCTCGGCATGGTGCGAGAAGAGGAAGAGGGTCAGGACTGGCGCTCGGTCAGCACCCGCGCCCTGAATCCGGAGGAGCTGGCGGAGGCGCGCCAGCGCGCGCACGAGCCCGGCCGCGGCCGGGGCGCGACCGACCCCATCGATATCCCCAAGGCCGGCTGGCGGGACATCCTCTGGCGGGTGTTCTGGGCCATGCCCCAGGACCGGGTGCTGACCACGGCGGGCGGCGTCGCCTTCTTCGCCCTGCTGGCGGTCTTCCCCGGCCTCGTCGCCGTGGTGTCGATCTACGGATTGTTCTCGGACCCCCACGTCATCAGCCAGCATGTCAGCCTGCTGGCGGACATCCTGCCGCCGGGCGCCCTCGAGCTGTTCTCGGACCAGCTGGTGCGGATCGCGCAGCGCAGCACCGGCTCCTTGAGCACCACCTCGGGCATCAGCCTGCTGATCGCCCTGTGGAGCGCCAATTCCGGGGTGAGCGCGCTCTTCGACGCCCTCAACGTGATCTACAAGGAGCGGGAGAAGCGCAGCTTGATCCGCTTCTACGCCACCACCTTCCTGTTCACGATCACCAGCGTGGTGTTCTTCCTCGTCTCCACCAGCGCGGTGGTTCTGCTGCCGGCGATCCTCGACCGCCTCGGCTTCATCACCGCCACCGACACCATCCTGCAGATCGTGCGCTGGCCGGCGCTCCTCGGCGTCGTCACCCTCAGCCTGTCGCTGATCTACCGCTACGGCCCCAGCCGGAACCGGGCGAAGTGGCGCTGGGTGACCTGGGGCAGCAGCCTCGCGGCCCTGCTCTGGGTCACCGCCTCGGGGGTGTTCTCCTGGTATGTGGCGAGCTTCGACAGCTACAACCGCATCTACGGGTCGCTGGGGGCCGGCATCGGGTTCATGACCTGGATGTGGCTGTCCATCGTCATCGTCCTCGTGGGCGCCGAGATCAATTCGGAGATGGAGCGCCAGACCGGGTGCGACAGCACCGAGGGCCAGCCGAAGCCCCTCGGCGTCCGCCAGGCCTTCGCCGCCGACAGCGTGGGGCCGAGCCAGGAGTGAGCCGCGGCGCGCCGGCGCCCGGGAACAGCGCCGAGGGCGGGCGGGTTTCCCGACGGCGAGACGTCGGGGGCGGCCGATGGCCGGATCGACCTCGACGCGCGCATCAGGGTGATCTTGGGCGCCCTGGCGGGCGGCCCCGAGGGAGAGGCGCCCATGACAGGACCGCGCCCTCGCGCGAGAAAGACCGTGCCGCGATGAAAGCCGAGATCCTCAGCCTGCGGACCCTCCACGAGGGCTGGAGCCGCTTCTCCCTGGCCCGGGTCCGCCTCGCCGACGGCAGCGAGGCCGAGCGCGAGATCGAGGACCACGGCAATTCGGTCGGGGTGCTGCCCTACGATCCCGCCCGCCGGGTCGCGACCCTGGTGCGCGAGCTGCGCGTGCCGGCCCTCTACGTCGCCGGCGAGCAGAGCCAGCTCGAGGCCCCGGCCGGGCTGATCGACGACGGCACGCCCGAGGAGAATGCCCGGCGGGAGGTGCTGGAGGAGGCCGGCCTGCGCCTCGGCGACCTCGACTTCGTCGGCGCCGCCTATTCCTGCGGGGGCATCTCGACGGAGCGCATCCACCTGTTCCTGGCCGCCTACGCCCCCGCCGACCGGGTCGCGGGCGGCGGGGGCGCGGAGGGCGAGCACGAGAACATCCGGGTCGTCGAGATGCCGCTGGCCGACCTCGCCCGGATGGCCGATCGCTGCGCGCTGACCGACCTCAAGACCCTGACCCTGGTCCTCGCCCTGCGCGCCCGCCGGCCGGACCTGTTCGCGGACTGATCCTGTCGCGGTCCGGAGGCGGCCCCTCAGACCGCGTCGCCGATGACCCCGGCCTCGTCCTGGGCCTGCAGCACGTCGGGGCGGGGCATCGAGATGATGTTGTAGCCGGAATCGACGAAGTGGATCTCGCCGGTGACGCCGCCCGAGAGTTCCGAGAGGAGATACATCGCCGAGCCGCCGACCTCCTCCTGGGTCACCGTGCGGCGCAGGGGGGCGTGCGCCTTCTGGTGGTTGAACATCAGGCGGGCGTCGGCGATGCCGGCGCCGGCCAGGGTCCGCATCGGACCCGCCGAGAGGGCGTTGACCCGGATGCCGTCCGGCCCGAGGTCCCCGGCGAGGTAGCGTACGGAGGCCTCGAGGGCGGCCTTGGCGACACCCATGACGTTGTAGTTCGGCATGATCCGGGTGGAGCCGCCGTAGGTCAGCGTCAGGAGCGAGCCGCCGCGCGGCATCCGCCTGGCCGCGCGCTGGGCGATCTCGGTGAAGGAGAAGCAGGAGATCGTCATCGTCCGCGAAAAATTCTCGCGCGTGGTCACGTCGACGTAGCGGCCCTTGAGCTGTCCCTTGTCGGAGAACCCGATGGCATGGACGACGAAGTCGAGGCCCTCGGGGAAGTGGGTGTCCAGGGCCGTGAACAGGGCGTCGACGCTGGCGATGTCCTCGACATCGCAGGGCAGGACGATGTCCGAGCCGACGGAGGCCGCCAGCGGCGTCACCCGGCGTCCCAGCGCGTCGCCCTGGTAGGTGAAGGCCAGTTGGGCCCCGTGGCGGTGCAGGACCTTGGCGATGCCCCAGGCGATCGAGTGATCGTTGGCGACCCCCATGATGAGGCCGCGCTTTCCCGCCATCAAACCCGTCATGCACTTCCCCCGGTCGCGGACCCTGGACCCCTCGGGCCCGTCATCGTTGGCTGGAGGCTTAGCGCGCGGCTCGTGACTCTGTCCAATCCGGGCAAGGCGCGTGAGCGAGACCCGTGGGAGAAGGCCCGGGCGAAACGCGAAGGCCCCGTCCGGGCCATGGGCCGGACGGGGCCTTGCAGGAATCTCGGGGGAGCCGGCGGGCCCTGTAGCTAGAAGTAGCCATCCGTGTCGCAGTTGGCGCGGTCGATCAGGACCTGCTTGATGTACACGGCCGTGGTTCCGGCAAGGGCGAGGCCGCCGACCGTTCCGAGGGTGAACCACAACATGGCGGCGCCTTCCAGCAATCCATAGAAACAATGAACTGCGGACGGCCTCTCCAGTTCCTTAACGCAGAGGTGGATCCCTTAACGCCGAAGCGGGATCGGCGCCGTCAGGCGTCGACGTGCTTGAGGACCAGCGTCGCGTTGGTGCCGCCGAAGCCGAAGGAATTCGAGAGGACGTGGCCGAGCTTCGCCCCGTCGCGGCGCTGGCGCAGGATCGGCATGTCGGCGAAGGCCGGATCGATCTCGTCGATATGCGCGCTCTCGCAGATGAAGTCGTTGTTCATCATCAGGAGCGCGTAGATCGCCTCCTGCACGCCCGTCGCCCCGAGGGAATGGCCTGTGAGCGACTTGGTGGCGGCGATCGGCGGGCAGGCATCGCCGCGCCCGAAGACCTCGCGGATCGCCTCGATCTCCTTGTCGTCGCCGACTGGCGTCGAGGTGGCGTGCGGATTGATGTAGTCGATCTTCGCGCCCTTGAGGCCCTCGATCGCCTGGCGCATGCAGCGCACCGCACCCTCGCCGGAGGGCGCGACCATGTCGTGCCCGTCCGAGGTGGCGCCGTAGCCGGCGATCTCGCCGTAGATCGTGGCGCCGCGGGCCTTGGCGTGCTCGTATTCCTCCAGCACCAGCACGCCGGCACCGCCCGCGATGACGAAGCCGTCGCGGTTGGCGTCGTAGGCGCGCGACGCCCGGGCCGGACTGTCGTTGTACTTCGACGACATGGCGCCCATGGCGTCGAACAGCACCGAGAGGGTCCAGTCGAGGTCCTCGCAGCCGCCCGCGAAGATGATGTCCTGCCGCCCGCCCTGGATGACCTCGGCGGCGTTGCCGATGCAGTGGTTCGACGTCGCGCAGGCGGACGAGATCGAATAGTTCACGCCCTTGATCTTGAACCAGGTCGCCAGGGTCGCGGAGGCGGTGGAGGACATCGCCTTCGGCACGGCGAAGGGGCCGACGCGCTTGGGACCCTTGTCGATCGCGATCGCGGCGGATTCGACGATGACCTTCGTGGACGGGCCGCCCGACCCCATGATGATGCCGGTGCGGTCGTTGGAGACGTCGCCCGCCTCCAGCCCGGCGTTCCGGATCGCCTGGTCCATGGCGACGTGGTTCCAGGCGGTGCCGCCGCCGTGGAAGCGCATGGCGCGCCGGTCGACGACGCCCTCGGGGTCGAGGGTGGGACGGCCCTCCACCTGGCTCCGGAAGCCGTGCTCCGCGTAGGAGGCCGAACGCCCGATGCCGGACTTGGCCTCGCGCAGCGAGGCGAGGACTTCCTCGGTGTTGTTGCCGATGGATGAGACGATGCCCATCCCGGTGATCACGACACGCCGCATGGACACGATGCTCTCCGCCGCCGGGGCTTGCTCTTCGCGGTGCTTGTTCTTGAGACGGCACCTGCGCGTGGCTTCAGGTAGGACGCGGACGTCCCGATCTCAACTGCGCCGGCCGACTCGACCGGGCCGGCCTCAAGCGCCGGCGGCGTCGGCCTGCGCCTGGAACAGCGCGACGCGCAGGTCCTTGGCCTCGTAGATCCGCGTGCCGTCGGCCTCCAGCCAGCCGTCGGCGATGCCGAGCACCAGCTTGCCGAGGCGCACGCGCTTGATGTCGATGCCGTAGACGACCTTGGTCACCGTGGGCAGGACCTGGTCGGAGAACTTGACCTCGCCGACGCCCAGCGCTCGGCCGCGGCCGGGAGCCCCGAGCCAGCCGAGGTGGAAGCCGACGAGCTGCCAGAGGGCGTCGAGGCCGAGGCAGCCGGGCATCACCGGGTCGTTCTTGAAGTGGCAGCCGAAGAACCAGAGGTCCGGGCGGATGTCGAATTCGGCGAGCACGTGGCCCTTGCCGTGGGCGCCGCCCTCGGACCCGATCGAGACGATGCGATCGAACATCAGCATCGGCGGCAGCGGCAGCTGCGCGTTCCCGGCGCCGAACAGCTCGCCACGGCCACAGGCGAGCAGTTCCTCGTAGGAATAGTGCGAGGCCCGCTGGGGCACGGCGGTCGCCGGGGCGGTGCCCGACGGAGCGTTCGGATCGGAAGCGGAAGACATGATGAGCGGATCGGTCCTCAGGGATGGGTCTGGGGCGGAGAAGGCCCCTCGGCCTCGCGCCGCCATCCCCGAACGGGACCGGCACGGGCCGATCCACCCGACGATGCGGCGTGAAATCGGCGCTTCGTTAACACAGGGCCTGTGCGCCTCAAAGCCGCGTGCCCGCTCCGGGCGTCCCGATCCGCGCCTGTCGCCCGGCCGGACGAGGTCGAGCTTGGAGCGGCTGGGCTTTGGATGGGAGACGGCCCCGCGCGACTCGGCGGCCCCGCACGCGGCTCGGGTTGCGATGCGGCGGCGGGTTCCGTATAGGTGGAGACTGAGTTTCCAGTTTCTGCGTGGGATGTTTGTACGCCCGATGTCCAACCTTCTGCCCCTGCAGGCCATGCTGAACGCCCGGACCTCCGTTCCCGGCGGCGACGCGACCGCCGGCCGTCGCGGTTGTCCGCTGTCGGACCTGCGCGACCGTCTGCGCCGGGCCGGCCTGCGTCCGACCCGCCAGCGCCTGTCCCTGGGCTGGCTGCTGTTCGGCCGCGGCGATCGCCACCTCACGGCGGAAATGCTCTACGACGAGGCGATGCGCGCCAAGGTTCCGGTGTCGCTGGCCACGGTCTACAACACCCTGCACCAGTTCACCGAGGCCGGCCTTTTGCGCCAGCTCGCCCTCGACGGCTCGAAGGCCTACTTCGACACCAACCCGAGCGAGCACCACCACTTCTTCCTCGAGGACGAGGGGCAGGTGATGGACATGCCCGATTGCGGGATCACCGTCGATTCCCTGCCCGACGCGCCCGAGGGCATGGAGATCGCCGGCGTCGAGGTGATCGTCCGCCTGCGCCGCCGCGGCCCGGTCGCCCGCAAGGCCTGACCACCCGCCGCGCCTCGCGTGCAGCGTCATCGAGGCCCGGGCAACCGGGCCTTTTTCTTTAGGCGCGGTACCCTTCTCCTGAGGCGCGGTGCCCTGCCGCGCGGCGCAACGATGGTCCGCCCCGCGGGGTTGTCGCCGGCACGCCGCATCCCATCCCATCGAAACCGGACCCGTATGGCCCCCTCCCGCATCGTCTGCGTCCGCCATGGCGAATCGACCTTCAACGCCGCCCACCGCCTGACCGGGCAGGACCCCGGCCACGTCGACGCCCGCTTGACCGAGCGGGGACAGGGGCAGGTCCGGGCGGCGCGGGCCGCCCTGCACGACATCCCCTTCGACCTCGTGGTGACCTCGCCCCTGACCCGGGCGATCCAGACCACCAAGGGCATCTTCGGTGACCATCCGAGCCGGCCGCGCATCCTCGTCGAGGTCCTGCACCGGGAGTGCCAGGAGAGCAGCTGCGACGTCGGCCGGGCCGCCTCGGTGCTGGCGGCCGAGTTTCCGGACGTCGCCGTCGATCACCTGCCGGAGATCTGGTGGCACGCCGAGGGCGAGCCCGATGCCCGCGGCGTCCATATCGAGCCGCGCACTCTCTTCGATGCCCGCGTCCTCGGCTTTCGCGACTGGCTCAGCGCCCGGCCCGAACGCAGCATCGCGGTCGTCGGCCACGGCACCTTCTTCTACCATCTGACGGGGGTCTGGCTCGACAACTGCCAGACCGTGACCTTCGACCCGGCCGCGGCGCCCGCCCCGGTCTGACGGGGCGTCCAAGCCGGCGCGGCCCGCGCGGCGTCCAGGCGTCTCTGCACCAGCGCGATCTCGAGGGGGGCCGCCCGGCGCCCGATCCCCAGGGCCTCGTCGAGGATCGCCACGGCGCCGGCCCAGGCCTCCGGCGCGAAGGGCGCGGCGCCCTCCGCGACCTCGGCCGCGCAGCGTGCATCCGCGAAGGCCTTCACGGCGGCGGTGGCGGCCCGAGCGACCGCCGAGGCGCGGGCGCCCTGCGCCCAGACCCCGCGCTGCGAGGCCGCCTGCGCCCCCGCCCCGCCGCGCCAGGCCGCCGCCCGTGCCGCCGCCAGGGCCTCCCCCGCATCTACGGCCCGGTCGCAGGCGGCGGCGAGGATGGGCATGCCGGCCCGGTCGAGGAGGGACGGCAGGATACGCCGCACGCTCGCGAGAGCCAGGAAGGCGATGCGCTCGGCCTCCACGGCCGGCGCGTCGGCGGAGCCGGACAGGCGCAGCACGAAGGGCATCAGGCGCGGACGCTCGGCGTCGGGCATCGCGTCGTTCAGGCCGAGAGCGTAGGCGGCCAAAGGCGGCGAGAAGCAGGGCGGGCAATCACCCGAGGCGCGGATCGCCCGGTAGGGCAGGCCGGCGGCCACGATGGCCGCCTCGTTGATGCAGGTGCCGCCGTCCGGGCCGGGAAAATCGTGTGCGCCGGCCAGGAGCCGCCAGTTCAGGATGTGCGCGAAGCCCGCCGTCATGCCCGCGCTCCCGCGTCCATCGGACCCCGAGAGTGCCACGCCCGCACGACCTTGGCGAGGGAGGGCCTTCGGCGGACGGACCTGCGACAGAGCCGCAGACGACCCGGCGTTGCCCGTCAGCCGCCGAGATCGGCCGCGAGCCCCGCCAGCATGGCGAGGCCGAGCACCAGCACGAAGGCGCCGGCGAGGAGTTCGAGGCCGCCGATGGTGAGCGCCCCGGCCCGTCCGCGCCCGCCCGCGAGGCGCAGGGCGAAGGCCTTGGCAAAGACAGCGAGGCTGGCCAGCGTCCCGGTGGTCAGGGCGGTGCCGAGGGCCATGGCGAGGGTCGCGGCGATGCCGGCGGCCAGCAGGCCCTGCGAGGCGGAGAAGACGAGGATCAGCACCGCCCCGGCGCAGGGGCGCGTGCCGGCCGCGAGCACCACGCCGGCCCGCTCGCGCCAGGAATCGAGGCGGGCGATGGCCGCCGCGTCGGTCAGGTGGACGTGGCCGCAGCCGGGCGCGCAGGCGGGATCGCTGCCGCCCGCCAGCCGCCCGGCCTTGCGCCAGGTCACGGCGAGGCCAAGGAGCGCCACGAGGGCGAAGCTCCCCGTCTCGATCACCGTGCCGGCGCGGGTCATGCCCGCGGCCGTGGCGCCGAGCACCAGGGTTCCGATGCCCACGAGGGCGATGGCCACCAGCGCCTGGAGCAGGGCGGCGGCGAAGCTGAGGCTGAAGCCGCGGGTCAGGGCGCGCTCCCCGGCGACGATGTAGCCCGCGATCACCGCCTTGCCGTGGCCCGGCCCGGCGGCGTGGAACACCCCGTAGGCGAAACCGAGGAGCATCATCGGCCCCCAGGCGCCTCCCGCCTTCAGGGATTGCACGGCGCCCTGGAGGCTGCGGGAAAAGCTCGCCTGCAGGGCGAGGATCCGGCCCCCGAGGCCGGTGGCGGCCGGGGCGGCCTCGCGGAACCCGATGCCGAACGGCGAGCGCGGCGGCGGAGCGGCGGCATCCTGGCTCACCAGCCAGGCGAGGCCGGCGACGATCAGGCTCGCGAGGGCGACGGCCGCGAGGGCGAGGAGAACCTGTCGGGCGAGGCGGGACCGCCCGTCCGGCCGGACGGCGTCGAGGGCGCCGCCTACGGACACGCGACGATGATCCGGTTGGCGAACTGGACGCCGTAGTTCGAGGCCGAGGTCAGCGCCTCGAAGAACGCCTCCGACATGCCCGGCTTGGCGTCTGCGGTCCTGGCGTCCGGGGTCTCGGTCTTGGGGCGGGTGAGCGTCGCGGCGCATCCGGCCGGCGCCCCGGCGAGGCGCGCGGCCTCCGCGCCCTCCGCGAGGCTGAAGGCGACGAAGAAGGTCGGGTCGTAGACCTCGAGGGCCGTCACGCCCCGGCCCTGGACGACGGGCGCCTTCAGCGGCAGGAGGAAGCTCAGGGTGAGCTTGTCGCCCTCCATCGCCATGCGGGGCTCGACGGGCTCGGCGAAGGCCTGCTCCTTGCCGCCGACCTTCATCTTCGTGAAGTAGCCGAACTCGGCGAGGTTGGCGGTGTTCTCGGCGGCGAGCCCCGAGAGCTCGTCCGGCGTCAGCTTGCCGTCCTTGTTCGCGTCGAGCCCCTGCGTGACGAAGGCGGAGTACGAGGCGTCGAAGGTCCAGGCATGGCGGACGCCGGTGACGCGGCCGCCGTCGCCGTAGGCGATCTCGGCCCTGGTCGTCACCCAGACGTGGGGATGCGCCTGCGCCGGAGCGGCCGCGAGGGCGGCTCCGAGAAGGGCGGCGATGCGGGAGGGCGAGGCGGTCGGCATGGCACGGGACGCTCGCGAGTCAGGGTAAAGACTTCGTAAAGCCGCGCCGGCCGCGTGGTCCGTCGCCTCGAAACGGTCTCCTGCCTCACTGGGGCGAAAACGAGGCGTGGGCGCCGGGTGCCCGGCCTTCAGCCGGCCGGCTCAGCCGCGCCGGGTCAGGGCGGCGATCTCGGCGCGCTCCTCGGCGCTGAGGCCCGCGGCGGTGTCGCCGGAGCGGCGGCGGGACAGGCGCCAGAGTCCGAACAGGCCCAGGCCCACCACCGCGACCGGCGTCAGCCACAGGAGCAGGGTGTGCAGGGCGAAGACCGGACGCAGGAGCACGTACTCGCCGTAGCGCCCGACCACGTAGGCCTGGACCTGCTTGTCGTCGTCCCCGGCGGTGAGCCGCTCGCGCACGATGAGGCGCAGGTCCCGGGCGAGGGGCGCGTCGGAATCGTCGATCGACTGGTTCTGGCAGACGAGGCAGCGCAGACCCGACGAGATGTCCCGCGCCCGCGCCTCCAGGGCCGGGTCCTTCAGCACCTCGTTCGGCTGGACCGCCCGGGCGCCGCCGGCGGAGACCAGCGCCAGCCCGAGAGCCAGGACGAGGCGCGGGAGCGCGGTCCGGCTCATTCGGCGGGCGCCATGCCGGGCGGGACGGACTTGGCCCGCGCCCGGGCCGGGGCGCCGACGCGCATGCGCCGGTCGGTCAGGGAGATCGCGCCGCCGAGCGCCATCACCACGGCGCCGAGCCAGATCAGCAGCACGAGGGGCTTGTAGTAGAGCCGCAGGCCGATGGCGCCCTCCGGCAGGACCTCGCCGAGGCTGGCGTAGACCTGGCTCGCGCCGATGGTCAGCAGGCCGGATTCCGTCACCGTCATCTTGCGGCTCGGATAGAACCGCTTGCCGGTCTCCACCGTGCCGACGAAGTCGCCGCCGGCCTTGCGGATCGTCAGGAAGGCGGTGGTCTCGGCGTAGTTCTCGCCGGCGCGCGGGCCGACCCGGTCGAGGGTCGCCACGTAGGGGCCGGAGGCGAGCGATTCGCCGGGCTTGAGGGTCTTCAGCCCCTCCGTCGCCCAGCCCTGGGCGGCGATGCCGAGCACGACGACGCCCACGCCCGCATGGGCCATCGCGGTGCCCCAGGCCGAGCGCGGCAGACCGGCGGCGCGGCGCCAGATCGCGGCGCCCCGGGCGCGGCTGCCGCCGTAGCCGCGGGCGCGGGACACGATCTCCATCACCGAGCCGATGACGAGGTACGCGCCGAGACCGATGCCGACGGGCGCCATCATCGGGCCGCCCCAGGTCATGGCCATCACGGCGAGGCCGACCACCAGCGCGGCGGCCAGGGCCGCGAACAGGCGCTGCGTCGCCGCGTGCACGTCGCCGCGCTTCCAGGCCAGGGTCTGGCCGAAGGGCACGATCAGGAGGAGCGGGATCGCCAGTGGCACGAAGGTGTAGTTGAAGAAGGGCGGCCCGACCGAGATCTTCTCGGCGGTCAGCATCTCCAGCAGTAGCGGGTAGAGCGTGCCCACGAAGACCGTGGCGCAGCCGGCGGCCAGGAACAGGTTGTTCATCACCAGCGCGCCCTCGCGCGAGATCGGCGCGAAGATGCCGCCCTGCCGCAGCATCGGCGCCCGCCAGGCGAACAGGGTGAACGAGCCGCCGATGAACAGGATCAGGATCGCCAGGATGAACACGCCGCGGGTCGGGTCGGTGGCGAAGGTGTGGACCGAGGTCAGCACGCCCGAGCGGACGATGAAGGTGCCGAGCAGCGAGAGCGAGAAGGTGAGGATGGCGAGCAGCACCGTCCAGACCTTCAGGGCGTCGCGCTTCTCCATGACTACGGTGGAGTGGAGGAGGGCGGTGCCGGCGAGCCAGGGCATCAGCGAGGCGTTCTCGACCGGGTCCCAGAACCACCAGCCGCCCCAGCCCAGCTCGTAATAGGCCCAGTACGAGCCCATCGCGATGCCGAGGGTCAGGAAGCTCCAGGCGATCAGGGTCCAGGGGCGCACGGCCCGGGCCCAGACCGCGTCGATGCGCCCGTCGATCAAAGCCGCGATGGCGAAGGCGAAGGTGATCGAGAAGCCGACATAACCGACGTAGAGGAGCGGCGGGTGCACCGCGAGGCCGAAATCCTGCAGCAGCGGGTTGAGGTCGTTGCCCTCCGCCGGAGCCGGGCTGACCCGGGTGAACGGGTTCGAGGTCGTGATGATGAACAGCACGAACACGAAGGTGATCAGTCCCTGCACCGCCAGGGTGTTCGCCCGCAGGGTCGGCGGCACGGATTCGCGCGCCACCGCCACCAGCGCCCCGAACAGGGCCAGGATGAGGACCCAGAGGAGCATCGAGCCCTCGTGGTTCCCCCAGACGCCGGAGATCTTGTAGAGGAAGGGCTTCGCGGTGTGGGAGTTCTCGATCACGTTGAGGACCGAGAAATCCGACGTGACGTGGGCGTAGGTCAGCGCCCCGAACGCGAACAGGATGCAGGCGAAGGCGCCCAGCGCCGCCGGTGTCGCCACGGCCCGCAGGGCCTGGTCGCCCGAGCGGGCGGCCCAGACCGGCATCACCGCCTGGACCAGGGACAGGGCGAGCGCCAGGGCAAGCGCGAAATGGCCGACCTCGATCAGCAAGGCGGGGTGTCCTTCCGGGGGATGTGCCGGTGGGGAACCGGCCGGCGGATGCGTGGCATCATCGCTCGCTGCGCTGGCCGAGGGTCTTGTCCTCGGCGGCCGTCCGGGTCCCGGAGGAGGCGGGCTCCGCGGGCTTCCCGGTCATGCCCTTGCCCTCCTGCCAGCGCCCCTGCGCCTTGAGAGCGTCGGCGACCTCGCGCGGCATGTAGGATTCGTCGTGCTTGG
This sequence comes from Methylobacterium sp. M6A4_1b, assembly GCF_053345175.1. Taxonomy (NCBI): domain Bacteria; kingdom Pseudomonadati; phylum Pseudomonadota; class Alphaproteobacteria; order Hyphomicrobiales; family Methylobacteriaceae; genus Methylobacterium; species Methylobacterium sp. M6A4_1b. The sequence goes on along the minus strand of NZ_JBKEZQ010000010.1, from coordinate 128,861 downwards.
CCAGGACGGTGTCGGCGCGGAAGATGCCGCCCGGCAGGAGCGTGCCCTCGGTGACCACGCCCTGGCCCTCGCGGAACAGGTCGGGCAGCAGGCCGCGATACTGGACCGCGATGGTGGCGTTGGTGTCGGTCACCGCGAAGTCGACGGTCTGGTCCGGGCCGCGCTGGAGCGAGCCGTCCTTCACGAGGCCGCCGAGGCGGAAGCGCGTGCCGGGCGCCACGGTCTGGGCGGCGACCTCGGTGGGCGAGCGGAAGAACACGATCGACCCGCTCATGGCCGACAGGATCAGGCCGAGGGCCAGCGCCAGCACGGCGCCGCAGGCGGCGATCAGGATCAGGCGGCGGCTCTTGCGTGTCACGTGGGCAGGGTCCCGGTTGGTGGCACGGACGGTGGGGCGGCGCGCATCCCGCGCCGAGATTCTGGTGGGGCAAGATCTCGGCAGGGCAAGATCTCGGCAGGGCAAGATCTTGGCAGAACAAGATCCTGGCCGAGGAGAGGTCCCCGGCAGGGAATGTCGTGGCCTCCGGTGTCGACCGGGGCGCCACCCGGGTCAAGGCCCGGGGCCGGGACCGATTGTCAGGGGTGGCGGCTCCGCGTCGCGGATCAGGGCTTCGCCGCTGCGGCGCCGGGCTTCGCGCCGGGCTGGAGGCTCAGCTCGCGCGACAATTCGCCGAGCCGCTCGATGGCGGCCGCGTCGGGGCTCAGGGCCATGCGGGCCCGGTCCAGGGCCTGCAGGGCGCGGTCGCGCTCGCCGAGGACGCTGTAGGACCGGATGAGGCGCAACCAGTCGTCGACGCCGCCGCCCTTGGCCGCCAGCCGTCGGTCGAGTCCCGCCACCATGCCGCGGATCGCGGCGTCCCGCTCCGCCGCCGGCATCGCCTTCACGGCGGCGACGGCAGCCTCGGTGCCCGCCCGGGCCGCGTCGTCCGAGGCCGCTCCAGCCGCCGGCGGGACCGACGCCGTGGGCGCGACCGGCGCGTTGGCCGGGGTGGCGGGAGCCGCTGCCAGTCCCGCCTCGGCGGCGATCGCGTCGAGGCGGGGCTTGGCTTCGGGATCGTCGCCGAGGGCCTTGCGCGCCCGCTCCAGGGCGTCCTTCGCCTTGTCGCGCTCCTGCAGCACGCCGTAGGAGCGCACGAGGCGCAGCCAATCCTCCAGGCTGCCGCCGCGATCGGCGAGACGCTTGTCCAGGCTGTCGACCATGGCCCGGATGGCCCCGTCGCGGCTTGCGGGCGGCAGGGCCTGGAGGGCGGCCGCGGCGCCGGCCTCGGGCGCCTTCGACAGTCCGGGCGCGGCCTCGCCCGTCAGGCGCGCGAGGTTCTCGCGGACGAGGGGGAGCCAGGGCGCATCGGCGGGGGCGGCGTCGGCCATGGCCTGCAGGCGCCGGATCGCCTGGGGCACGTCGCCGTCGAGCTCGGCCGCCCGCGCGAGGTAGAATTGCGGCTTGGCGACCTGCCCGTCGAGGTCGACCGCCCGCTGGAAGATGCCCTTGGCCTCGGGCGTGACCGCACCGTTGGCCGCCGCCACCAGGGCCTCGCCCCAGTCGGACAGGCGCTGCGGCGTCTCGCCCAGGAGGCGGGCGGCCGCCTCGTAGGCGTGGGCGGCATCGTCGAAGCGGCCCATCCGCATGTAGACGGGGGCGAGCACCGACCAGCCGCGCCCGTCGGTGGGGTCGGCGGCGAGCCGCGCCTCGATCTGCCCGATCGCCTTCAGCAGATCCTGATCGCCGCTCTGGGCCGCCGCCCGTTCGGCCTGGCCCTGCGCCGGCATGTGCGGCGAGCCGTAGAGGCCGTAGGCGATGAGGGCGACGAGGGGAATGGTCGAGAGGGCGAAGGCCGAGGCCGCCCGGCGCTGGCGCAGGGCCGGCTCGGCGATGTCCTGGGCGGCGGGGACGCCGGCGCGGTTGGCGCGCAGCAGGCGACGGGCCGCCTCGGTGCGCGCGGCCTCCGCCTCCGGCGCCGCGATCAGGCCGCGGGCCTCGTCGCGCTCGATCTCGCGCAGCTGGTCCTCGTAGAAGCCGGTCTCGGTGGCGAGGCCGCCGGCTTCCGGCGCGGCGGCGGGATTGGCCCGGCGCGACATCGGCCAGAGCAGGGCGAGCACCGCCGCGCCGGTCATGACCGCCAGTATGAACCAAAGTGCCGTCATCACGCCCCAGACGCTGCCCCGCTTGCATGTAGACGCGGGTCCCCGCCGGCACGATGCAGGCCTTGGGCGACACGGTGTCACGCGCAGCACTTCCGGGGGAGGGCGCAACCCTAGAGCATGACGGCGGGCGGGGAAACCGGGTCGGCCGGAACCCGCCTGCGTGGCGGGCGCCGCGGGGGCGGGTTATCCGGCCGCCACGGGGGGCGACTCAGTGCGGGGCGACGCCGGCCGGCGCGTCGCCCGGCACCTCGATCACCGCCCGCAGCCCCCCCAGCGTCGCCTCTTCCAGGCGGAAGCGCCCGCGATAGAGGGCCGCGAGATCGGCCACGATCGAGAGGCCGAGCCCCGAGCCCGGCTTGGTCTCGTCGAGGCGGCGACCGCGCCCGACCACCGCGGCCCGGTCCTCCGGGGCGAGGCCCGGTCCGTCGTCCTCGATCGCCACGAGAAGGTGGGGATAATCGTTCTGGCCCACCGCCTCGGCCCGGATCGCCACCCGGCCGTGAGCCCATTTGGAGGCGTTGTCGACGAGGTTGCCGATCATCTCCTCGAAGTCCTGGCGCTCGCCCCGGAAGCGCAGGCCGGCCGGCACGTGGACCTCGTAGGCGATGTCCTTGTCGCGGTAGATCTTGCCGAAGGTGCGCACGAGGCCGGCCAGCGCCGGCTCGACCTCCGTGGAGGTGCCGAGGGTGCCGGCCAGGGCCGCCGCCCGGGCGCGGTCGAGATGGTAGTTCACCTGGTCGCGCATCACGGCGGCCTGCTCGCGGATCTTGGCGGAGAGGTCGCCCGGCGCGTCGGCGGCGCCGACTTCGTTGACGATGATCGAGAGGGGCGTCTTCAGGGCGTGGGCGAGGTTGCCGACCTGGGTGCGCGCCCGCTCCAGGATCTCCCGGTTGGTCTCGATCAGCAGGTTCACCTCGCCCGCGAGGGGGGCGATGTCGCGCGGGTACTCGCCGGTGATGCGGTCCGATTCGCCGCGCCGGATGGCGCCCAGAGCGTTCCGCAGCTTGGCGAGCGGGGCCAGGCCGAAGCGGATCTGCAGCAGGGTCGTCAGGGCGAGCGACAGGCCGAGCAGGCCGAAGGTGACCATCAGGGAGAAGCGGAAGCGGTCGACGTCGTTCTCGATCTCGTCCGCGGGGCCGGCGACCCGCACGGTGTAGCGGCCCTCCTCGCCGAGATCGACGTCGCGCTCGATGATGCGCAGGCGGCGCTCGTCCTGCGCCCGGCCGTAGCCCTGGCGGATCTGGCCGATGCCCGCCTTGGTGTCGGGCGTGCCGGCCGCCTTCAGGGGCACGCCGACCAGGGAGCGCGAGGTGCGCAGGTCGCGCGGCTTCGCATCGGGGCGCCCGATCTGCCAGTACCAGCCCGACAGCGGCAGGTCGAAGCGCGGATCGCTCAGGGTGAAGGAGCGGCTCTCCGGATCGTTGGGCGAGACGAGGTCGGTGGCGAGGTTGTTGGCGTAGACCAGCAGGCGGCTGTCGAAGGCCCGCTCGGTGTTCTCGCGGTACAGGGTCGTGAGGATCCAGGCGGCGATCAGCAGGATCGCCGAGCTCGCCAGCAGGGCCGAGGTGGCGAGACGCACCGCGGTCGAGCGGCGGCGCATCGGGAGCCAGGCGGGAGTTGCGATCATGCGGAGAACGGCGCCGGATTGGTGGTCATGCTGCCTTGTCGCGAGACGCTTGCCCGCGCGGTGCGTTCGCGACGGGTGAAAGATGTCTCGATCCGTCTGTACATCATCCGTACGGAGATTCGACGATGGCCCTCGAGATCCACGATCCCGCGACCGAGCGTCTCGTGCGCCGGCTCGCCGGGCGCGACGGGATCCCGCCGGACGAGGCGGTGAAGCGCGCCGTCAGCAACGAACTTCGCCGCGACGCCGAAAAGCTCAGCTTGCGTGAGCGGATTCGGCCGATACAGGAGCGCATCGCTTCCCATCCACGGACCGGCCTCGAAGCCGACAAGGCTTTCTACGACGAACTCAGCGGTGACGCTCGATGTTTGTCGATGCGTCGGCTCTGGTGGCGATCCCAGCGTCCGAGGTCGGCAGCGACGACCTTCTCGATCGCCTCGAGACCGCCCCCGATCGCTTCACCTCCGCAATCGCCGTCTATGAAGCCGTGTTGGCGCCTTGCCGGAAACGGCCCTGCTCCACCAGGGTCGCGCTGGCCGATCTGACTGCCTTTCTGAACGCTACCGGTATCCGTTCGATAGAGATCCCGCCCGAGGCAGGCGTGCCGGCGGCCGCGGCTTTCGCCCGGTATGGCAGGGGAACGGGGCACACGGCCCAACGCAACAGGGGCGATGGCTTCGCCGATGCGATGGCCAAGGTCCATTCCGCCCCGTTGCTCTTCGAAGGCGACGACTTCGCGCGGACCGACCTCGCCGGAACCTGCTGAGATCACACCCGCGGCGCGGGCTGGTTCGGGTCGACGAGGTAGCCCAGCCCCCGCACGGTCTGGATCAGGTCGACGGCGAGCTTCTTGCGCAGGCGGCCGACGAAGACCTCGATGGTGTTGGAATCGCGGTCGAAATCCTGGTCGTAGAGGTGCTCGGTCAGCTCGGCGCGCGAGACCACCCGGCCGGTGTGGTGCATCAGGTAGGAGAGCAGGCGGTACTCGTGGCTCGTGAGCTTGACCGGGTTGCCGTCCACGAAGACCCGGCCGGAGCGGGTGTCGAGCACCACCGGGCCGCAGGCGATCTGGCTGGTGGCGTGGCCGGCCGCGCGCCGCAGCAGGGCGCGCACCCGGGCCATCAGCTCCTCCATGTGGAAGGGCTTGGTGACGTAGTCGTCGGCCCCCGCATCGAAGCCGTCGACCTTGTCGGACCAGCGGTCCCGGGCGGTGAGGATGATGACCGGGGTCTTGATGCCGGCCCGGCGCCACTTCTGCAGCACGCTCACGCCGTCGGTCTTGGGCAGGCCCATGTCGAGGATGATCGCGTCGTAGGGCTCGTTCTCGCCGAGATAGCCGCCCTCCTCGCCGTCGAAGGCCTTGTCGGCGACGTAGCCGGCCTCCTCGAGGGCGTTGACCACCTGCCGGTTGATGTCCCGGTCATCCTCCACGACGAGCAACCGCACGGTCCCGAACTCCTACGATGATGGCCTGGACCCGCGGGTCGGCGCGCCGCGCACGTTAGACGTCTCCGCCGCGGCGCGAAACGCCTTCCGCCCGAAAGCGTGTCACGGTCCGCTGACCTGCCCGGTGGTGGCATCGACGACGACGTGGACGAACTGGCCGTCCCGGCGCAGGGCGGTGAGCAGGTAGACGAGGGTCTCGTCGTTCCGGCACAGGCGCGCCCGCTGGATCTCGGCCCGGGGAATCACCTGGCGGGCGGCGCGGATGGCCGCCACCGGGGCGATCACCCGCTTGTCGGCCACGGCCTCGCGCAGGTCCGCCGGGCTGAGGCAGGTCTCGCTGCGCGGGATCGCGGCCAGCGGCGTGGCGCTCGTGCCCGCCGTCGTCTCCTCCGCGTAGGTGTCGATCGACACCGTCGCGAAACCCGCGACGGTCAGTCCGATCAACAGCAGGGCGAGGAGGATGCGCATGAGCCGACGTCTAGGGTGGAGGCACTGAATGTGTCCTGAATGCCGAGCCAAGCCCAACCTCGGCCATTCGGTTCCCGTGGGCGGCCGGGCCGGGGCGGTTCAGGCCGGTCCGGCGCCCTCGGCGGCGAGGCGCGCGAGGGTCGCCCGCAGCATCGCACCGATCGGGGCGTAGCCGTCGATATGGTCGCGGGCGGCCCGCCGCAGGGCGGCCGACGAGTGCTCGAAATGCAGCCGGGCGCTGCGCAGGCGCAGGGCCGCCACCCGGCGGCGGTCGCGGCGCCGGTGCAGCAGGAGGGCGATGCGGTCCATGGCGGTCTCCTCAGGGGCGCGGCCGGGCCTCGGCGAGGCGGCGCAGGATGTCGTCCAGCTTCTCCCGCGCCCGCTCGTCGTTGCGCTCGACGCTGCGCGCGATCTCGGCCGCCACCCGCGACAGGTCCTCCAGCACGCGGGTGCGGCTCTCCAGGGCGGCGGCCACGGCCGCGTTGGTCTGCGAGGCCCGTTCCAGGGCCGTCGCGGTGGCGCCCGTGTCTCCGATGCGCGCCTCCTGGGCGCGCATCGATTCCCGGTGCAGGTGGACGCAGGCGAGCCCGAGCAGGACGGCGACGATCCAGCCCGCGCCCTCCTGCGACACCAGCAGGTGCGCGGCTTCCTGGGCGATCTTTTCCAAGGCGACCTCCTCGTCCCCAGGCGACCTTCCCCCCCCCGGACGTTCCGGACCCCGGCGCGGACCGGATCGTCAGGGGCGAGGGCGCGCCCGCTCGGCCCAGGCCGCGCGCAGCGCCGGCGTCAGGGTGTTGGCGACCGTCGCCTCCTCCGCCAGGGGCAGGCTGCGGAACACCTTCTCGCCGAGGCCGTCGATCCCGCCGGCGGCGCGGATCAGCCATCCCGGCGCCGCGTCGAGGCCGCGCTGGACCGCGCCCGCGATCACCAGCGACCCCATCGGCACCGTCAGGGTCCGGCCGCGCGCCGCGCCGGCGACCGCGTTGACCGCGTAGTCGGCGACGTTGCGCACCAGACGCTCCACCAGGCTGGCGGTGATGAGGACGCGCAAGGGACCGGCGATCCGCGCCAGGGCGGCCGTCAGGGCGGTGACGGCCAGGGGCACCAGCACGCTCCCGGCGGCCTGGAGGGCGGATGCGAGGGCATCGCCCCACGCGAGGCTGACATCGGCGGTCGCCGCCGCGGCCGGAACGGCCAGGGCGAGGAGGGCGGCACTGCAGGGGACGAATCGGGTCATCGCAAACTCCATCGGCGGGGACATCGAAGCTTCGGCCGTGCGGCGGGGCGCTCAGCGGCCGCCGGACAGGCGGCTGCGGACGAGCGACCACAGGCGTTCCAGGACGCCGGGGCGCGCCGCGGCCGGACCGGGCGCGCGGGTCGGCGGCGGCGGCATGCGCGGCACCGTCCGGCGGGGCGCGGGCAGGGGCGGCTGCGCCGGACGAGGGGCGGAAACCGGGGCCGCGTCGCCCCGGCGCGCCCGGGGCAGGGCCCGGTCGTAGGGCGTCAGGAGCTGGTCGTGCTCGGCGCCCCGCCGCGGGACCAGCGCGGCCGGCCGGTTCCACATCAGGATCGCGGCGGCGGCGCCGCTCCGGTCGCCGGCCTTCAGGCGCCGCAGGACGGTGGAGCGCGCGAAGGCCGCCGGGCCGATGTTGAAGCAGAGCGAGACCAGGGCGTCGAAGGCGTGGTCGGGCAGATCGCCGGGCACCGCCTCGGCCACGGCCCGGACGTAGCGGGCGACGTCGCGCCGGAAGAGTGCGTCGCAGGCCGCCTCGGTCAGGCGCAAGCCCGGCGTCACCAGGGGCGGGCCGGCGGCCGAGGTATGGCCGACGCCGATGGTCCAGATCCCGACGCTGTCGCGGTAGGCGCTGAGGCGGCGCCCCTCGCGCGCGACGAGCACGGCTTCGTCGATGGCACTGAGGTTCATGCCCTGTCTCCGGTTGATTGATCGGACGTTAGACTTGCGCGATACTTGAGCCTGTCGCGGGCTCGGGAGGCGGACATGCTGCGAAAGCTCATCTCGGACGCCCTGCGACGCGAATCCGAGGCGGACGACTTCGCCCGGGAGGCCCCGCTGCAGCCGCCCGACACGGCCTTCCCACCCATGCGCCCGCTCGAACCGCCCGCCGCCCAGAACGACAATCCGCTGGCGGCCCTCTGCGAGGCGGTCGAGGCCGACCTGCGGGCGGCGGGGTATCTGGGCTGACCGGGACCGCGCGGATCAGGGACCGGCGGCGGCCTCCAGGGCGCTGAGCCGCGCCTCGAAGCCGCGGGCGAGGAACAGCAGCAGCTGATCCGTGCGGAAGCCGTAGCGCTCGCCGGCCTCGCGGCCGGGCGCCGCGTCCTGCGCCGGCACGGCCGGCACGCTCTCGGCGCCGTCCGCGTCGATCTCGGCCTCCCGGGCCGCGACGGCCTCCCGCGGAGCGACCGCGGGCCAGGAATCCCGGCAGATGAAGCCGTAGGCGAAGGGATCGAGGCCCGCGTCCGCGAGCACCGCCGCAGCCCGCTGGACGGTGAGCCCGACATGGCGGCGCGCCCCGTCCCCTTTGAGCGCGAGGGCCTCGTGGAACCGGAAGGTGCCGATCTCCCCGGCCAGGAGGCGGGCGGCGGCGATCTCGGCCTCCGAGAGCGGCGCGACCGGCGTCTTCTCGCGAGCGTCGGAGGTGCTGATCGCGCCCGTGCCGGCATAGATCACCGAGGCGCGCAGCGCCGGCGTGCCGAGGCTCCAGGTGTTGTCGGCGGTGTGGGCGATGATGCCCGCGACCCCGAGCCGGGTCGCCAGGGGGGCACTGGAGCCGAGGCCGAGATTGCCGTCCGCTCCGAAGCGCGCCACCTCGCGCAGGGTCCCGGGGCGGGTCCCGTCCGCCGGCTTGACGAAGATCGCGAGGCCGCCCGGAAAGCCGGCCGTCGCCCCGGCGGTGCCCGCCGTGCCGGCGAGCCCGGCGAGGTTCCAGGACAGGCCGCCGCCGGTGGTCTGCATCGTCAGGCCGCCGGCCAGCAGGCTGCCGTCGGCCGCCGGATCCTGGGCCAGGCGCAGGGCGGGCGCTCCCAGGAGGTTCGTCGGCATCGGCCCCTTGAGGTCGACCCGCCCGCTCGCCCGGTCGATGCGCAGGGCCTCCCGGAAGCCGCCGGCATCGGGCGCCACCTTGATCGTGAGGTCGTCGTTGCCCGAGAGCCCGATCTCGGCCCGCCCGGTGAAGGCGCTCTGGAACAGCAGGGAGAGAACGTTGCCGGCCGCCTGCTTGTTGAGGGTGCAGCGCAGGTCGCCGGTGCCGCCCTCGGCGGTGGTCAGGGCGGTCCAGAGGGCGGTGTTCAGCTTGGCGGCGAACGGGTTGGCGGCGTCCGCCGTGGTGCCGATGCCGAGGCGCGTCAGGTTCTGGAGCTGCCTGAAGGTGGCGCGGACCCCGACCCATCCCGCCGCCGTGCAGGCGTAGAGCTCGTCCTCGTCGAGGATCCAGGCGAGCCAGCCGGGTTTCGGGACGAGGCCGCGCCAGCGCCCATCCTGGAATTGGGCGATCTGGCCGGACAGCCCGGCCCACGCCCCCGTCGGGCTCGCGCTCAGCACCAGGTAGCGGTCTCCCTCCGCGGGGCTGGCGGGCGGCGCGCCGAGATCCTTGTCGCGGCAGGCGAGCTGGACCAGCGCGTCGAGGCCGGCCAGCGCCTCGTTGTGCGTGACGTGCTTCTGCGCCTGGCCCGCCGCGATGAGCGGCAGCGCGAGGTTGGGTGTGGTCTCGGGCATCGGCCGGCTCCGGGCTGTCTGGGGATGGGCGGGATCGAAGGTTCAGGCGGGCTCCACCGGCACCTGCGCCCGGGTCTCCGGACCGGGGCCGGCCGCGGCGCCGACCTGCGCCACCGCGACGTCGAGGCGGAGCTGGGGCGTGCCGAAATCCGCCGCCTCGTCCACGGCGGCATAGAGGAGGTCCGGCGCGGACGCGGTCAGGGTCCGGAGGCGAAGGCCGCCGGCGGAGAACACCGCGACCCGGTAGGCTTCGGGCTCCTCCGGCGGGATCGCGACGGCATCCCAGGAATCGCCGTCGCGCCGGGCCCGGCGCGTCCAGGCGAGGCGCACGCCTCCCGCCTCCCGCCGCGCCCGGAGGTGGACGGGCCTCAAGGGGGTGAGGGCGGTGAGGCCGGCCGTGGCGTGGAGCTCGACATAGGTCGCATCGGCCGGATCGCGCTCCGCCGGGCCGATGCGGTAGCGGAACGGGCGGCCGGCCTCGTCCAGGCGCTCGACCAGGGGCACCACCGCCCCGTCGAGGCGCACGATCAGGCTGCCGGGCGGCGCCGTCCGCCCGGCCTGCGCCTCGCTGCCGGCGAGGCCGCGCAGGAGCCCCGTCAGCCGGTAGGTGCCCGGACCCACGAGCGTGACCCCGGCGGCCGCGATCAGCTCGATCGCCCCGTCCGCCGCGCCGCGGATCGCGAACAGGTTGCCGCCGGCGAGCGCCGCCGCCTCGCCGATGGCGGCGAGATCGCCGGCCTGACGCAGGCGGACCACCAGGGCCGCGCCCCGGTCGAAGCGCCAGAGCGGGCCGGGCGCGAGGGCATCCAGGGTCTCGCCGAGGCAGGCGGGATGATCGACGAAGCCCCGCGGGGCCAGCGGCCCTCCCTCGCCCTCCGCCCGCCAGATCGCCATCGGCCCGGGCCAGGGCTCGGCCGTCACCGCCAGCACCTGCAGGGCGGTCGGGGTGCCGCGGTCCGCCGGCAGGTCGAGGGCGACCGCGAAGGGCGGCCCGGCCAGGGCCGGCACCGCCCGGCGGGGGCGCGATCCTTCCGACTCGCCGGTCCGCGGCGCCCGGCCGTGGAGGGGAACGCCCCGCGTCTCGATCCCGCGTCCGCGCGGGCTGTCGGCGATGCGCAGGATCCGGTGCGGCCCGCGCTCCCCCGGCAGGGCGAGGAGGTCGCCCGGCGCGAGGTCGATCCGGCGCGGGCTCAGGGTGAAGCGCGCGGTGTCGCGGGCGGCGAGGGCGGCGTCGAGGGCGGCCTCCGCCAGGGCCTCGGCAGCGGCGCGCCGGGTCACCACGGCGGCCTCCATCCGGGTCTCGCGCCGGCGCCGGCCGGTGGGCCGGGTCGCGGCGGCGCTCGCCCGGCGGTACTCGGCGGTCTCGCCGTCGGTGAAGCCGATCTCGAGGGAGCGCGGCAGTTCCGCCTCCTCGGCCCGGACCCGGGCGAGGGGCGCCTCCGCGTCGTTCAGGACCACGAGGTCGTCCGCCGCGATGGGGCGCGGCACCTCCCGGCGCGGCCCGCGCAGGATCAGCGCGCCGGCCTGGGCGGAGACGTCGAGGCCGTAGAGCTGCGCCAGGGGCTCCAGGGCCGCCCGGGCCGACATCGGCCGGTCGATGACGTAGCCGTCGAGGGTCGCGTCGGCGGTGATGGCGGCCGGAACGGTGATCCCGAGGTCGGCCAGGATCGCGGCGATGAGCCGGTCGAGCTCCAGCCCCTCGATCCGGCCGGTGATCCAGTGGCCCACGGACCAGTTGCCCGCATCGGCCCAGACGGAGTCGAAGTCGGGAAAGGCCGGGAAGGGCCGGGCGTCCCAGCACCAGACGAAGACCGCGTCCGCCGGCACCATCGGCCCGCCATAGACCGGCGAGACCGGGTTGTGGGCGGGCTCGAACCCGGGCAGTTCGGGGTCGAACCGCCCCAGGATCGCGGCCAGCCCCCGCGCCTGGATCAGGTCGTCGCGGGTGCCGCGCGAGCCGGGCGGGCGCGCGTCCTCGGCGGATTTCGGATCGGGGAAGACGTTGGGTCCGTTGGTGCCCTTGTCCACCGCCGGCACCCCGACCTCGGTGAGCCAGAGCGGCTTGCCGCGCGGCACCCATGCCGTCGCCCGGGTCTCGAGGCCGCCGTCCCGCTCCACGTGGCGGTTCGCCCACCACCCCACGAGGTCCTTGGCCCGGAAGGTCCAGGGCTTGGCGTAGCGCCCGTCGGTGATCGGCGTGCGGATCTGGGCCGCCCGGTCGGCCTCCCCGGCATAGTACCAGTCGAAGGCCTCGCCGGCCCCGACCCGGCCCCTGAGATAGGCCGGGTCGTAGATCGAATCGGCCAGGGCCAGGTCGGCATGGGCGGCCCCGTCGCGCCAGTCGGTCAGGGGCGGGTAGTAGTCGATGCCCACCGCATCGATGGCCGGGTCGGCGAACAGGGCGTCAAGGGGGAAGCGGACCGTGGCGCCGCCGTCGCGCACGTCGGCGCCGTACTCGGTCCAGTCGGCGGCGTAGACGAGCTTGACGGCCGGGCCGAGGTTCTGGCGGAGCGCCGTCGCCAGGCTGCGGAAGCCCTCCACGGCGGGGTAGCGTCCCGCCTCGGCCCGGACCCGGGTGAGGCCGACGAACTCGCTGCCGAGGATGAAGCCGGCGAGGGGGACCCCCGCGGCGGCCCAGGCGGAAGCGAGCGCCGCGTAATGCAGCACGAACGGGCGATACTGCGCGAGGAAGGCCGCCACCTGGGTCCCGGCCGCCGCGGTCCCGTCCGGGCTCCCCGGCTGCCCGGGGGCGGGATCGCAGGTGATGCGCCCGCGCCAGGGATAGGCCGGCTGGCCTCCGGCGGCCGGGTTCCGCGGGTCCGGCAGGGCGTTGCCGGCGGACACGTCCATCATCACGAAGGGGTAGAGCACCACCGCGAGGCCGCGCCGGTGCAGGTCGGCCACGAGGCGGGTCAGGCCGGCATCGGAGGGCGTGCCGCCATAGGCCGGGCCGCCGCCGGGTGCCGTCGAGACGGCCGCCACCTGGTCGCGGCGCAGGCCCGCCACCGACCAGACGTCCCCGCTCGTCGCCTTGGCGGCGTTGTCGACCCGGGGGGCGAGGGTGCAGCGCCCGGCGCGCAGGTCGTCCCCGAACCAGCTCGCCACCACCGAGACGCGGGCGAGGCGCGGGCAGAGGGCCTGGAGCGCGTCGAGGGAGGCGGCCACATCGGTGCCCGCCTGCAGCTGGAACCGGTTGGCCGGCCGGGTCGTGCCGTAGCCCGCCTCCTCGGTGACGCGCAGGGGGTCGAGGCCGAATTCGGTGGAGCCGGGGATGAGGCAGACCGCCCGGATCATCCCGGCCAGCCCCGCGACGGGGCGCAGCACCTCGAAGGCGAATTGCGGGATCCGGTTGCCGAACTCGGCGAGCGCCAGGCGCTCGAACACCACGTAGGCGAGGCCGCGATAGGCGGGCGCGTTCTCCGCCCCTTCCTTGGCGACGATGAGCGGGTCGGGCGCCTGGTCCGCGTCGCCGGCGTGCAGGCGCAGGGCGATCGTGGTCAGGTCGAGCTCGCGGCCGTCCGCCCAGACCCGCCGGATGCCCGCCACCGGCCCTTCGCACAGGCCGATGGCGAGGTCGACGAAGTAGGCGTAGGTCGTGCGCTTGACCTTGCCGCCGCCGATGCCCTTGCCGCCGGCCGCGCTGGCGGCGGCGGTGCTCGCCACCTCCAGCGGACGCGTCGCCCAGATCAGGGTGCCTCCGATGCGGGCCCGGCCGTAGACGCGCGGGATGGGGTCGCCCTCGGTGGAGCTCAGGCCCGCCACGTCGGTGAGGCGCGGCCCCTCGGCCGTGCGCCCGCCGGCGAGTCCGCCGAACAGCGCGGCGTCGATCCCCGAGCCCGCCGCCGCCCCGAGGGCGCTGCCGATGATCCCGCCGATCGGCCCGCCGAGCGCCGTGCCGGCCGCCGCCCCGGCGGTTTGCAGGATCAGCGTGGCCATGGCGGACTCCGGAAGCGGGACGAGGACTCGGGCGGTGCGCCGGCTAGCCTCCACCCCCCACGCCCGGGAAGCGGAAGACCTGGGCGAGGTGGCGCCGCCACCAGCCCGTCAGGGCGACTTCCGTGACGGCGGCGCCGTCATGGGCGTGGATCATCGTGCCGGCGCCGGTGGCGATGGCGCAGTGCCGGGCCGGCAGGTGGGCGCGGAAGCGGAACAGCAGGACGTCGCCGGCCGATGGCGGGCCGTCGACGGGCAGGAGGTGGCGCCCGGCCGCCTCCGCCAGGGGATCGCTGCCGGGCGGGGCGGATTCGGCCCAGGACGCGGCGTAGGGCGGGGCCGCCTCGGGCTCCGGGCCGAGGGCCTCGCGCCAGACCCCGCGCAGGAGCCCGAGGCAGTCGCAGCCGACGCCCTTCAGGGAGGCCTGGTGGCGGTAGGGCGTGCCGATCCAGGCCCGCGCCAGGGTGACGAGTGCGTCGGATTCCATGGTCCCCTCACCGGAACAGGCTGCCGCCATCGAGGCCCGGGCCCGAGCCGGGGGCGGGGCGCAGCACGAAGTCGTTGCCCGGCAGGTGCGGGAAGCCCTGGAAGTTCGGCACGTTGCCGAACTTTTCGCGGCAGGTGGCGAGGCGCTTGTCGCAGCCCGCCGTGAGGCGGAAGCGGTCGCCCGGCGCCACCGGGCGGGGCGGCGCCTGCCAGAGGTCGAGGCGGATCGTCCCCGTCGCGCCGGCCTGGTCGCGGATCTCGGCTTCCTGGCCGGCCTGGCCGTCCCCGGTCCAGGCGAGGCGCCCCCCGGCGAACCACCCTTGGGCGAACACCCCCGCCAGGGCGACGTCGAGGCGGCCGGGCTCCGGCACCGCCAGCACCGTGCCGGTGGTGGCGAACCGCGGGTCGGCGCGGTCCACGCGGCAGCGGGCATCGCCGAGATCGGCCCCGCAGGTGGCGCGATAGGTCCGGCCGCGCTCGGCGTCGAGCTGGTCCATCAGCCCGCGCAACTCGGCCACGAAGGCCGTGCCGGCCCGGCGCACCTCGCCCACCGTGCCGATCTCGAGGAGCAGGCGGGTCTCGGGGCGGCTCCAATCCACCAGCCAGGTCTCCACGGAGGCGGCGTCGTAGAGACCGCCGGCGATGTCGGCGTCGGTGAGCCCGGCCGCCGAGAGCGCCCCGGCCACCTCGCCGCCGCCGATGGCGAAGCCGAGCTCGGCGCTGGCCTCGGCCGCCTCGAGCCCGGAGCGGGCGGCGTAGGTCAGGCCGCCGAAGGTCAGGTCGCGGTCGTGGTCGGTGAAGCCGAGGCGGGCGCCGTCGCGCCGGGTCAGGGCCCAGCAATGGCAGAGCGTGGTCGCCCCGCCGGCGAGATGCGCGGCGAGGTCGGGGGGCAGGTCGCGCATGGTCTGGAAATCCCGGCCGGATCTTCGGATGACAGCTCAGGCGCGGTTCGGATTGACCCGCGGGTCGGCCCGCAGCCGCGCCACCGCGAGATCGATGAAGGCCCGCACCTTGGCGGGCGCCCGCCGCCCCTCCGGACTCACCACGTGGACCGGCATCGCCGCCGCCTCCGGATCGTCGAGGACGAGGCGCAGGCGCCCCTCCGCCACGGCCGGGGCGACCTGGTAGGACAGCAGCTGCGCGATGCCCTGGCCGGCCAGGGCGGCCGCCAGCACGGAATCGATGGTGCTGCAGGTCAGCCGGGGCCGCAGGGCGACGGCGGCGCCGGGCTCCGGGCCGAAGCGCCCGTCGGCCCCGAGGCCCGTGCTGGCCGAGCCGACGACGGCGTGGTCGCGCAGGTCCCGCACCGTCGCGGGGGTCCCGTGCCGGTCGAGGTAGTCCGGCGCGGCGCAGAGCACCCGGCGCACGGTGCCGACCCGGATCGCCGCCAGCCCGGAATCCGCGAGGTGACCGATCCGGACCCCCGCATCGGCGCCCTCCTCGATCATGTTGACGACCCGGTCGAGGAACAGGGCCTGGGCCGAGACGCCGCCGTGGCGCGCGAGGTATTCGGTGATCACCGGCAGCACGTAGAGGCGCCCGAACTGCACCGGCGCCGTCACCGTCAGGGTGCCGGAGGGCGTCGCGTAGAGGCCCGCCGCGGCGGCCTCCGCCTCCTCGATCTCGGCCAGGATGCGCCGGCAATCCGCCAGGTAGCGCCCGCCCGCCTCGGTGAGCCTCACCGAGCGGGTGGTCCGGGTCAGGAGCCGCGCCCCGATCCGCGCCTCGAGGGCGGCCACCGCCCGGGTCACGGCCGGCGGGCTCATGTGGAGCTGGCGCGCCGCGCCGGCGAAGCCCCCGCTCTCCGCCACCCGGACGAAGACCCGCATCGCCTGCCACCGATCCATGCCGCCTCCCGCCGGGTCTCGATTGTTCCATTCTGCGGAACAGTGGCTTGCGGGGAAAGCGCATTCTCGCCGCGCGGGTGATGATCTTGACTGCGGATGTCGCCGGCGCCCCGGCCCTGTCCCGAGGAGACCCCCATGAAGCTGTTCCACGTCGCCCTGTCCGGCCACGCCCACCGGGCCCGCCTGTTCCTGTCCCTGGTCGGCGAACCCTGCGCGATCGTCGAGCTCGACCTCGCCCGGGGCGAGCACAAGGCACCGGATTTCCTGAAACTGAATCCCTTCGGACAGGTGCCGGTGCTCGTCGACGGCGAGACGGTCGTCCCGGATTCCAATGCCATCCTGGTCTACCTGGCCAAGCGCCTCGGCCGCGCCGACTGGCTGCCGGAGGACGCGGCCGGCGCGGCGCGGGTCCAGCGCTGGCTCTCGGTCGCGGCCGGCCCCATCGCCTCCGGCCCGGCCGCCGCCCGCCTGATCACGGTGTTCGGCGCCACCTTCGACGCGGCCGAGGTCATCGCCCGGGCCCATGCCATCCTCGGACGTCTCGAGGCCGAACTCGCCGGCCGGTCCTGGCTCGCCGCCGATCACCCAACCCTCGCGGACGTGGCCCTCTACAGCTACGTCGCCGCCGCGCCCGAGGGGAACGTCGACCTCGCCCCCTACGGCGCCGTCCGCGCCTGGCTCGCCCGCATCGAGGCCCTGCCGGGCTTCGTGCCCTTCCCGCAGACGCGCGCGGGCCTGCGCGCCGCCTGAGCCCCACCCCGACCCGAGGAGAACCCCCATGTCCCTCCCAGAATCTCGGTCCCTCCCAGAATCTCGGTCCCTCCCAGAATCTCGGTCCCTCCCAGAATCTCGGTCCCTCTCCGAACCGCGCGCCGCGTCCCACCCCACCGCGCCCTGGCATGCGGGGGAGGTCGCGATCCAGGCGCATCTCGGCGTGGCCGAGCGGATGGCCGAACTCGGCCCCCGCGTGATCCGCGACCACCTGATCGATCAGCACCGCGCCTTCTATGGCCAGCTGCCCTTCGTGGTGCTGGGGGCGGTCGACCCGGACGGCGAGGCCTGGGCGACGGTGCGGACCGGGGCGCCGGGTTTCCTCGAGGCACCCGATCCCGGGCACCTCCGGGTCCGGGTCGCGCCCGAGCCCGACGATCCCGCCGAGGCGGGGCTGGCGGACGGCGCCGCCATCGGCCTCCTCGGGATCGACCTCGACACGCGGCGGCGCAACCGCCTGAACGGCACGGTGGCGCGGGACCGGCCGGACGGCTTCGCGATCCGCGTGACGCAGAGCTTCGGCAATTGCCCGCAATACATCCGGGTCCGGACGGATCCGGCGCCGGTCCCGGCGGCGGGCGCCGCCTCGCAGGTGTCGCACCACCTCGACGCGTGGGCCCGCGCCCTGGTGGCCGGCGCGGAGACGTTGTTCGTCGCCAGCTACGCGGTCGGCCCGGACGGCACCCGGCAGGTCGACGTCTCGCATCGCGGCGGCCCCGCCGGCTTCGTCCGGGTTGGCGCCGACGGGGTCCTGACGGTGCCGGATTATTCCGGCAACCGGTTCTTCAACACGCTGGGCAACATGCTCGCCAACCCGCGCGCCGGGCTGCTCTTCCTCGATTTCGCCACCGGCGACCTGCTGCAGATGACCGGGCGGCCCGAGGTCGTCCTCGACGCCCCCGAGCTTGCGGATTTCCCCGGTGCCGAGCGGCTCTGGCGCTTCGCGCCCCGCACCGTGGTCCGGCGTCCGGGTGCCTGGCCGCTGCGCTTCGCGTCCCCTACGGCACGATCTCGATGAGCGGCACCCGCGGGATCTCCCCCGCGGCGAAGGCCGACAGGTCGATCGTGAGGTCGTCGGTGTCGAAGCGGACCGGCACGTCGAAGCCGAAGCCCGCCGTCACGCGGGAGCCCGCCCCCGGCACGGCATCGGCCGCGAAGGTGAGGCGGCCGGTGGCGGCATCGCAGGCGACCTTGGCGGCCGGCACCGCGACGCCGTTCACCGCCACCCGCACGCTCTCGGCCACCGGCTTGGCGATGGTCCGGCGATAGGGCGCGGGTCCGGTGCCGTAGGTCTTGGTGAGCTGGAACACCCGGGTGGCCCCGTCGCCGAGGCCGAGGAACTGGTCGGTGGCCGCGATCGGGCGCGAGGGCGGGCCGGAACTCGCATCGACCCGGTCGCGGTAGCGGAAGCCGTAGAGCCGGCCCCGCCGCTCCTCGAAGAAGCTCAGCACCGCGTGCAGGGCGTCGAGGGTGCGGATGCCGAAGCCGGCATCGTAGCGCCGGCGCGAATCGGCCCAGCGGCTGTTGCGGTGCTCACGGCCCGAGGCCAGGGTGACGATCTCGGTGCGGCGGCTCGGGCCGCCGCTGCCGCGCAGGGCGACGTCGAGGGGAAAGCGGACGTCGTGGAAGTCGCCGGGCGGGTCGCTGGCCATGGTGCGCTCCTCTCCCCCCGCTCACAGGCCGCGCCGGCCCCGGGCCACGGCCCGGGCGAGACCGGCGGCCACCTGCGCCTCCGAGCGGCGGAAACTCTCCAGGTCGGGCGTCGCGATGTGGATGGTCACCGGGGCGGAGGCCTGGCCGCCCGTCGCGACGCCGAGGCGTCCGTCGCTGCCGCGCTTCAGCGGCAGGATCGCCTCCGGCCCGGCCTCGCCCATCAGGCCGAGGCCGTCGCGCATCGGGAAGTAGGTCGGCGCGGCCACCACGCCGCCGGCCGCGAAGGGGCGCACGCGGCCCTGCTGCAGCACGCCGCCACGGGCGAAGGCCGTGCCGGCGCCGCCCGCCCCCGCCCCGATCAGCCCGTTCACCAGCCCGGTGATCCCGGCCTTGACCGGGTTGAGGGCCGCCTTGATCGCCACGCTGGAAAGCTTCGTCGCCAGGGTGCCGAGCACGCTGTCGAGCTGGCGCCCGGCCCCGACATTGACGCTGAGCGCCTTCGACAGGCTCTGGCCGAAGCGCTGGGCGAGCTTGTCCAGGGTCTCCAGCTGCCGGGCGCGGGCGGCGTCGGCGCGGTCGGGTTCGGTCTCGGCCATGGCGGGGTCCCTCGGTCAGGTCGGGTCGGGGTAACGGGCGATCAGGTCCCGCAGGGCCGGCCCGTCGAGGGCGGAGCGGGACCCGGTCAGGCCGGCGGCGGCCATCAGTTCGCGCGGCGTGGCGCGCCAGAAATCGCGCGGGCGCCAGCGCAGGCGCGCGAGGCCCAGCGTCAGCGCCTCGTCCCACGGGAAGGCGGAGGATGCCTCCGGCGCGGTCCCGCCCGTGGGGCTCAAGGGCTTTCGGAGGCCTCGCCGAAGGCCGCGGCGAGCACGGCGCCGATCGCCGTCGCGATGGTCTCGAGCTCGCCGGCCAGCGGCAGGGCCGCGACGGCGCCATCGTCGAGGTCGTGGCCGCCGCCGCGCAGGGCCGCACCGAGGAGCGCGATGAGGTCGCGGCTCTTCAGCCGCCCGCCGGCGAAGCGGCCGCCGAGGTCGCCGAGGTCGGCGGCCCCGAGGGCATCCTCGAGTTCGGCCAGCGCCCCGAGGGTGAGGCAGAGGGTGTAGCGCTCGGAGCCCAGGGCCAGGGCCACCTCGCCGCGCCTGCGGTTGGCCATCAGGCGGCCGTGAAGGCGAGGGGGCCGGCCGAGTCGAGGGCCATGTCGAAGGTCACCTCGCCGGCGTGATCCCCCCGGTATTCGAGGCTGGTGATCTGGAACGCGCCCTCCAGGGTGCCGAAGCCCGGCACCACAATCTGGTAGGTCTCCAGGGTGCCGTCGAAGAACACCTGCCGCAGGCGGATATCGGAGGCCTCGTCGCGGAACACGCCGGAGCCCGAGAGCGCGGCGCGGCGCACCCCCGCACCGGCCAGGAGTTCGCGCCAGCGCCCGGCGGAATCGGCGTTCGTCACGTCCACCGTCTCGGCGTTGAAGGCGATCTGGCGGGCGCGCAGGCCCGCCACCGCGAGGAATCCGCCGCCGTTGGCGATGCGGATGAGCAGGTCCTTGCCGCGTTGCGCTGCCATGGGTGGGCTCCGGTGTTCGGGGACATCAGGCGGTCAGGCGCTCGGTGATCGCCCGCAGGGACAGGATGGCGCGGGCCTCGCCGCTGGCGGGGTCGCGCCGCACGGCGATGGCCTCCAGGTCGAGCCGCACCAGGGCGTGGCCCGAGAGGACGAGCGGCGCATCGTGCAGGAGGTCGGCGATGCGCTCGGCGGCATCGACCGCGCTGCGGATCGCGCCCGGCCGGGCGAAGACCGTCAGGCCGAGGGCGTGCCGGTGGCGCCGGGCGCCGTCGACGGAATCGTCGCGGATCTCGGCGTCGCCGAACAGGGCGTAGACCGGCGCGCTGCCCCGGGGCGGCTCGTCGGTGAGGCGCAGCGACCCGCCCATCAGCCGCGCCAGGGCGGCGTCGGTGGCGAGGTAGGTCAGGATGGCGGCGCGCAGCGCCAGGAGCGGGCTGGTGGGCGAGGGGGCCGGGCTCATGCGGCCGCCTCGGCGAGGAGTTCCTCGACCTGGCAGACGAGGTCGCGCCGGCGCCCGTCCGGATCGCCGGCGCTGCGCACGGCGAAGCGGCGCGGGCCGCTGGCGAGGCGCATGCCCGCCGTGATCTCGGGCCCGAAGCGGAACCGGACCCGGTGGGTGGGAACCGTCTCGCTTTGGCCGAACCGGACCCGGTCCATCGGGCGCAGGGGCTCGATCGCGCCCCAGAGCAGGGGGCCGGCCTCAAACCGGCGCACAACGCCGCCGAAGCCGTCCGGCGTCTCCAGGGGACGTTCGAGCACGAAGCGGCGGCGCCGCGCGCCGATCGGCGCGCGGGTCAGGGGCTGGAGCATGGCGGGGTCTCCCGGGAGAAGGGCGCTAGAGGCGCATCCGCCGCAGCGGCGTGACCAGGGCGGCGAGCGCGGGCGGGGGGACGTCGTCGCCCGACCCGTCGCCGCGATGCTCGAAGGCGTGGGCGACGAGGAGGCGGATCGCCTGGGCGAGCGGCGGCGGAAGCGGCGGGCCGGCCCCGCCATAGCCCGCGTCGACCTCGATCAGGGCGGCGCGCCGGTGGAGCGCCGGCACCGCCGGATCGATCACGAGGGCGGGCGCCTCGAGGCCGTCCTCGCCCAGGCGAACGAGCCCGGCGGCGAGATCGGTGACGGTGCCGCCGGCATCGACGAGGCCCGCCCGCGCCACCGCCACCAGGGGGCTAAGCGGCAGGGGCAGCCGGCCGTCGCCGGGCCAGGCGGTGAGCGTCAGGCGATAGCGGCCGGGCACCAGGATGCGCCGGGCGGCCACCTCCACCTGCGTCCGGGCCGCTGCGATGAGGCGCTCCACCAGGGCGTTCTCGGCCCCGCCATCGTCCGGGTCGAGGCGCAGGTATCCGCGCATCTCCGCCAGCGTGACCGGCTCGACGATGGCGCTGTCGACGCGTATCGGGGTCATCGTCGTCTCCGTGTGGGGGCCGTCCAGGAAAGGAATCGCGATGGCGCGCAACTCCGGCCGGACCCGCCGCGCGGCGCGGCGCGGCGCCGCGGCGCTGCTGGGACCCCTGCTGGGCCTGGGGCTGCCGGCCTCCGGGCCGGCCGGTGCGGTGGTGGGCGGCCGGTCCGCTCCCGAGGCGGCGGGCTCGGCCGTGATGGTGCTGTCCTCGAACGGCGGCGTCTGCACCGGCATCGTCGTGGCGGCCGACGCGGTGCTCACCGCCGGCCATTGCGTGGCGGCCCGCGCCGAGCACCGGGTGCACTACAAGGACGAGGCGGGCGCGCCGGTGCTGGCCGAGATCGCCGCCCGCGCGCTCCACCCGGGCTACGATGCCGGCGCGGTGGCCGGGCGCCGCCGCTCGGTCGACCTCGCCCTAGTGCGCCTGGCGAGCCCCCTGCCGGCCCGCTTCGTGCCGGCGGCCCTCGGCGCCGCGATGCCGAGGGCGGGCGAGCGCCTGACCCTGTCGGGCTACGGCGTCGCCGCCGCAGGCGATGCCCGCAGCACCGGGACCTACCGCAGCGTGGAACTCGACGTGGTCGAGCCCTACGGCCCGAGCCGAATCCTGGTCTGGCTCGGAGCCGGTCCCGGCGGCGCCAGCGCCTGCCAGGGCGATTCCGGCGGACCGATCGGCCCAGGGTCCGCCGTCCTCGCCGTCTCCGCCTGGGCCGCCGGCAAGGCCTGCGGCGGCGTCTCCCAGGGCGTCCTGCTCGGGCCGCAGCGCGACTGGATCGACCGCACCCTGTCGGGGTGGCGCACCGCCGCCCGCTGGTCCGGGACCTGAGCGGATCCAGGGATGACGAAGGGGCCGCGGAACCAGAGCTTGGCCGAGCCATTGCCTTCCGATACGCTTCAGTCGGTTCTCGTCCAGAACATCGCCGGACGCGGGAGAGACACGATGTTGCCGACCGCGCTGCGCCAGGCCGCCCCCAGCACGACCCCTGACCGCCGGAGCGCGCGGATCGGGGCCGCGTTCCTGGCCGTCGGTGCTCTGGCCCTCGGCGTCGTTGCCGTCCTGGCGCCGCTTCCGGCCCTGGCGGTGATCAACGGCGAGGTCTCGCGCGACCCCGACGGCCTGCGCGCCTCGGTGGTGCGGATCGAGAGCACCCAGGGCGAGATCTGCTCGGGCACCCTCATCGCGCGGGATCTCGTGCTCACCGCCGCCCACTGCGTCATGCACCAGGCCGGCTACAGCGTGGTGGTGGTCGACCGGGCTTTCCGGCAGCGCCGCATCAATGCGATCGCCGCCGCCATGCATCCCGATTTCGTGCCCGGCACCACGCCGGAGGACCAGCCGGGCATCGACCTCGCGCTGATTAAGCTCGCCGAGCCCCTGAGCGGCGACTTCCAGCCCCTCGATCCCCGCGGCGGCGCCATCAACACCGGCGACGCCGTCGACATCGCGGGCTTCGGCGTGGTCGCCGAGAACCGGCGCAACACCGCCCGCACCCTGCGCCAGGCCCATCTCGTCTCGATCGGCTCGCTCCAGGTCGCCAACCGGGTCACCGTGGTGACCGACCGCCGCCGCATGGCCGAGACGGCCGGCGCCGGCGCCTGCCTCGGCGATTCCGGCGGCCCGATCCTGCGCGGCGGCCCCGGCGGCTACCAGATCGTCGGCGTGGTGAGCTGGTCCAGCGGCGCCATGCGCCAGGACAAGAAGGCCCGCACCGCCTGCGGCGGCTTCACCGCCGTCACGCCCACCGGCGAGCATGCCGGCTGGATCAACGCCCGGGCCGCCGAATTCGCCCGCATGCCTTCCGGCGCCGCCATCGGCGCGACCCGGTCGGACTGGATGGCCAAGCCCGGCCGGAGATAAGCCCGGCCGGAGACAGGCCCGGCCTCAGGCCGGCCGGCTGAAGGTCTGCGCCGCGGCCGGGAAGGCGGCGACCTCCGGCTCGCTGAGGCCGAGATTGGCGGCGAGCAGGTGGCGGGGCGCCTGCGCCAGCCACGCCGAGAGCGAGGTCTCGGTATAGGTGGCGCTGTCGTGCACGCCGACGATCTCGGCGGTCTCCGCTCCGATGTTCTCCACCGAATGCCCGCAGGAGCGGGGGAGGTAGGCGCAATCGCCGGGGCCGAGATCCGCCACGGCCAGGCGCTTGTCCTGGCCGAACAGGGTCACGCGCGTCCGTCCCCGCACGACGTAGTGCCACTCGTTGGCGGCGGGATGCCAGTGCGGCGCGTGGATCGCCCCGGGGACGAGGGTGAGCAGAAGCCCGGTCATGCCCGACGAGACCGGGAAGGCGCTCGCCGGGGCCACCCGCAGGGCGCTGCCGCCCGCCTCGGCCACCGCACCGGCCTCGGCGATGGCGAAGCGATGCGAGCGCACCGGCGGCAGCGGCCGCGCCGCGAGGGCGGCCGGGCCGTCGCGGGACACGACGGGTCCCTGCATGATGTAGGTCTCGCCCGCGGGCATGGCGGCTAGGGTCGCGTCCGGCACGCCGAGGGCGTGGCCCAGCATGGCCGGATCGAAGCGGCTCATCCAGTCGGTCAGCCCGAAGGTGCCGTGCTCGCCGTAGAGGCCGTCGTCGAAGGCCAGGATGGCGTGGCACGGCTCGGCCCCGAGCGTCTGGATCGCGTGCGCGTGCCCGGCGGGAAAGTACCAGGTGTCCCCGGGCGCGAAATTGACGATCTCCATCGCGCCCGCGCCGTCGATCACCGTCGCCTGGCAATGCCCGGCGACGATGTAGCCCCACTCGGAGGAGGCGTGCCAGTGCATCTCGCGCACCCCACCCGGATTGAGGAACAGGTGCGCGCCCGCGATCCCCGTGGCGATGGGGAGCTGCCGGGTGGTGACGTCGCGGGCCCAGCCGCCGGAGGTCGCCTTGATCGGGCCGGCATCGAGCGAGGCCGTGAAGGCGGGCGCCGCCCCGGGCTTGCGCGGAATCGTGCGCAGGAAGCTGGAGGCCGGGGCGACGTCGGCTCCGGCGGCATGGCCGTCGTCCAGGGCGAAGGCCGGGCTCGCCGCGAGGCCGCCCCCGGCCGCGAGAACCCCGAGGAAGAAACGGCGATTGGTCTGGTCCATCGAGGTCCCCTGCGCTGACGGGCGCCGCATCGCGGCCGGCTGACGTCCACCGGTGCGCCCCGCTGCGAGGTCAGCACTCCGGTCCGGCCGGGGCATCATGCATTTGGTGGACGCACCGGCGGGTTTGCCGTCATGCACAGACGCCGGCGCCCGCCCGCATCGACACCCGCCCCCGAGGCGGGTGCCCCGGGCCCGGAGGCCCGGAGGCCGTCCGCTCACGCCGCGAAGGACAGGAGCTTGATCGCGTCGAAGTCCTGCACGCCGCCGCCGACCCGCTTGGTGGTGTAGAACAGCACGTAGGGCTTGGCCGAGTAGGGGTCGCGCAGCACCCGCAGGCCGGCGCGGTCCACCACGAGGTAGCCGCGCCGGAAGTCGCCGAAGGCGACCGAGAGGCTGTTCGCCGCCGCGTTCGGCATCGCCTCCGCCTCGGCCACCGGGAAGCCCATCAGGGTCGCGGCTTGCCCGGCGGCCAGGGGCGGCTGCCACAGGTAGTTGCCGTCCGCGTCCTTGAACTTGCGGATCGTGCTCTGCAGGCGCCGGTTCATCACGAAGGCGGCGTTCTGGCGGTAGCCCGCCCGCAGGCCGTAGACGAGGTCGAACAGCACGTCCGAGGGGTTGGCCGCCGGGAAGGCGCCGGCGGCGCCCGTCGACACGGTCCCGATCTTGCCCGGTACCCAGGCGGTGTTCGCCACCAGGTCGTAGGTGAGGAACCCGCGCGGGCGGCTCGAGCCGTTGCCGGTGACGAAGGCGATGCCCTCCTGCTCGGCGAAGGTCGTCTCGACCTCGTCGGCGAGCCAGGAATCGATGTCCACGATGGCGTCGTCGAGGAGCGTCTGCGTCGCCGCCGGCATGGCGTAGAGTTCCATCGCCGGGAAGGTCAGCTCGGACAGGACCGGCGAGTCGGTCTGCGCCCGCGGCGCGGTCTCGGCGACCCAGCCCGCGACGGCGTCGCGCACCGAGACCGCGCGCTTGTACTGCCCGCCGGAGATGACCCGCACGGTGGCGAGAGCCCGGATCGGCGACAGGTTGGCGAGCCGCGTCAGCACCATGCGCTCGACCTCGGCCGGCACGAGGTAGCCGCCGTCCGGCCCGGAGCCGGCCGAGAGGGCCTTCTCCTCCAGCCGCTTGAGGCCGCCGCTCTCGCCGGCCCGGACATAGAGGTCGAAGGCGGCCTTGTGCTCGTGGCTGGCGCCGTCGCGCGGGGCCGCGTCCCGTCCCGAGAAGCCGCCGGCCCCCAAGGGCGGGCGGCGGCCGTCGAGGGTGAGGCGGTCGAGGCGTGTGCGCGCCGTGTCGAGGGCGGCGTCGATGCGGGCGAGCTTTTCCTCGGTCAGCACGTCGCCGGGGGCGCGGCCCTCGATCGCGGCCAGTCGCGCGTCGTTGGTCTCCTTGAACGCCTCGAAGGCGCGGGCGAGTTCGGCCATGGCGGTGCCCACCGCCGGGTCGTTCGGCGCCGGGTCGTGCGGGGCGCGGCCGGCGGCCTTGTCCTCCAGGGGCGGCAGGGCGCCCTTCACCTCGGGGGCGCGCGGTGCGGTGGCGTGGGTCTCGAACGGGACGGGGACGGTCATGCGAACCTCGCGGAGCGGGCGGGACGAATGGCGGCGGGCCGGAACCCGGGCCGGGTGGAGGGGAAAGCCGCGCGCCGGGGCGGCGCCATGCGGTGGGCCAGGGCCCGGATGTCCTGCGCCAGGGCGGTGCTCGCCTGGGAGGCCGCTGCCGGGGCCTGGGAGGCCGCTGCCGGAGCCCTGGAGAAAGCCTGTGCCGGGGCGGCGATCCGCGCGCCCGTCTGGAGCGGGAAGGTGACCAGGGAGATCTCCCACAGGTCGATCGCATCCAGCCGGCGCAGACCGCCGCGCTGGGGCTGCGCCCGCACCGTGCGGAAGCCGATGGAGAGTCCGTCGAGCCCGCCCTCGCCGAGGAGGGCATCGAGCTCGCGGGCGCGACGGACGGCGAGGTTGAGCTGGCCCGCCACGCGCAGGCCGCGGGCATCCTCGCGCAGGGAGAGCCAGCGCCCCACCGGCTCGGCCGGATCGTGCTGCCAGAGCATCCGCACCCCCGCGACGCCCCGCGCCGCGAGGCTCGCCGCGAAGGCGCCCGGCGCCACCACGTCGCGCCCGAGGTCGGGCACGCCGAACAGGCTGGCATAGCCGCTGAAATGGCCGTCCATGGGAGACTCCGCCGCGTGGGTTGAGGTTCGAACGGCTTCTCGCCCGGCTCGTCGTTCGA
The DNA here is from genome assembly GCF_053345175.1 of Methylobacterium sp. M6A4_1b. NCBI lineage: Bacteria > Pseudomonadati > Pseudomonadota > Alphaproteobacteria > Hyphomicrobiales > Methylobacteriaceae > Methylobacterium > Methylobacterium sp. M6A4_1b. Next base: position 102,509 of record NZ_JBKEZQ010000010.1, on the reverse strand, counting down.
GCCGCTTCGGTCGGGCACCCGCGAAGTGCCGGGTGCGGGCGGTGTGCAAGGCCGACGGCTTCGTCAGGCTTGGCGTTGACCGCCCGGACCCCTATGCGTACACATCTTGTGTACACATCCGAGGCGGGTCATGATCGAGGACGAGAAGGCTTTGCCCCGCGCGCCGCGGAAAGTCGGCGTGCGCGAATTTCGCGGGAATTTCGCCGGCTTCATGCGGCAGGTGCGTCATGGCGCTTCCTTCGCGGTGACAGCCCGCAACGAGGTGATCGCGCTCGTTCATCCTCCCCAGCCCGCACCGCGGCGCCGGCCCGGCGCTTTGCGCGGACAGATCGAGATGGCGCCGGATTTCGATGTCCTGTCGCCCGAGTTGCTGGCCGCCATGGAAGGCGAGGAGGGGTGAGACTCCTCCTCGACACACATGCCCTGCTCTGGTGGCTGCTCGCGGACACGAGGCTCGGCCGGGCCGCCCAGGACCTGATCGCGGACCCCGCCAACGACGTTCTCGTCTCGGTCGCCTCCCTCTGGGAAATCCAGGTGAAGGTCCGGGTCGGGAAGCTGAAGGCCGATCTCGGCACCATCCTCGACGCGGTGGGGGACCAGGGCTTCGAACTCGTCGGGATCACTCCGGCGCATCTGCTGGCCCTCGCCGACCTCCCGCGGCACCACGGGGACCCGTGGGATCACCTGCTCATCGCTCAGGCCAATGTCGAGGGCGCCGTCTTCGTCACCGAAGACCGGCACGTTCCGGCCTATCCCGTCGCTTTCGTGAGCTGCTCGGGATCCGGGCCGGCGCGGCTGCCGGGTCGGTCCGGACGGGAACCGCCGGGGTCCGGCGAACCCTGAGGCAGCGGACCCGCGGTCCGGGCCTGCGGTCCGTCCGACCCTAACGTGGCCCGTAGCCCACCGCCGCGCGCTTCTCCGCCTCGGTGAGGAAATCCGCGGCCTGGACCCGGCGCCACAGGCTCTCGCGCTCGGGGGCCAGGGCCTCGATGGCGTCGAGGTCGGGCTCCAGGCGTGCGGGGCCGAAGGCCGGCTCCAGCCACTGGGCCAGGGCCTCGGCGGTGCGCCGCACCAGGGGGATCACGGTCTGGCGGTAGAAGGCCCGGTTGGCCTCGGCGTAGTTGGCGTGGGTGTTGTCGCCGGGCAGGCCCAGCAGCAGGGGCGGCACCCCGAAGGCCAGCGCGATCTCGCGGGCGGCCCCGCTCTTGGCCTCGACGAAATCCATGTCCTTGGGCGAGAGCGCCAGGGGCTTCCAGTCGAGACCGCCCTCCAGCAGCAGGGGCCGCCCGGCATTGCCGGCGCCCTGGTAGTTCGCCTCGAGCTCGCCCTTGAGCCGGGTGAACTGCGCATCGCTCAGGGTGGAGCCGCTCTGGGTCGCGAAGACCAGGGCGCCGGAGGGGCGCGCCGCGTTGTCGAGCAGCGCCTTGTTCCAGGCGCCGGCCGCGTTGTGGATGTCGAGGGCCACGGCCGCCGCCTCCATCGGCGAGAGGCCGTAATGGTCGTCGGTGGGGTGGAACAGGGTGAGGTGGAGGATCGGCGGCACGCCGTCCCCGCCCTGGTCGAAGCGCAGGGTGCGGCCGCCCACCGCGTAGTCGTAGGCCGCCGGCCAGCCGTCGGGGCCGGGCACCACCCGCATCCGGTCGGGCCGCAGGGCGTGGAGCTCGCGGGGCACGCCGTCGAGGCCCGTCGCCTGGAGGTAGGCGTTCCCCGAGACCATCAGGTGCCCGTAGAGCGCTTCGAGCAGCGCCGCCCCGCCCTGGCGGGGGTTCGGCCGGGCCAGCAGCGCCTCCAGGGGATGCGGTCCGGCGGCGCCCGTCCCCACCAGCCCGAGCGGCAGGGCGGCGGCGGCCTCGGCCACCAGCCGCACGGCCCGGTGCACGATGGCGTTGCGCTGGAAGCCCTCGCGCGCCAGCGCCCCGATGTCGCGCGGGGTCCAGGTGGCCCGGCCCTCGCCGTAGAAGGCGACGCCGACGCCCGCGAGGGGCGCCGCCTTGGTGTCGGGGGCCGCGGGCGCGGCCCGGCGCACGAGCCGGGAGAGGAGGTTCGCCATCGGGGCCTCGCGGGAGGAACGGATCGGGGGAGCGCCTAGAGGCGCCGGATGCGCGGCTCGGGGCCGCCGCGCAGGAGGAGGTGCGTCAGCGCCCAGACCAGGGCGTCGAGGCGGTCCGGCGAGGCGCCGGAGGAGAGGCCGTCCGGCCCGAAGTCGCAGAGTTCGTCCTCCAGCGCCGGCAGGGCGCCGACATGGTGGACGCGCCCCTTCGCGTAGAGCATCGAGACCGGCTCGGCCCGCAGATACTTGCCGCGCGTGGCCCGCACGGGGGTCACCGGCACCGCGGCATCGACCTGGTGCAGGACGGCGCTGGCCATCTCGCCGCCCTGGTTGACCTCGACCACGAGGCTGTCGGCGGCCAGGCGGTGGTAGAGCGCCAGCGCCGCCGAGGCCCAGGCCTCGGGGGCGGCGCGGGCCAGAGTGGCGTCGGCCAGCACGTAGGCGTGGCCGGCGGCGTCGAGGCCGGCGGCGACGATCCCGCAGGCATCCGCCCCGGCCTTCGAGGAGGCCGGCGGGTCCACCGCCACGACGATGCGGCGCAGGTCCGCCGGCGCCGCCGGGACGCGGGCCGCCTCCAGGCGGTCGCGGGTCCAGAGGGCGTCGGCGCGGTCCTCGATCAGCTCGCCGTCGAGCTCCTGGCGCCCGAGGCGGGTGCCGCTGTAGCGCCCCACCACCGCCTCGAGGAAGGCCGGCGCGAGGTTGGCGGCGTTGTCGGCGGTGCGCGCCCGGCTGACCACCGTCCGCGGATCGGCCAGGATCCGCCGCAGCAGCGGGATCGGCCGGGGCGTGGTGGTGACGAGGCCGCGCGGCCGGTGCCCGAGGCGCAGGCCGAACTGGATCATGTCGTAGGCGGCCTCCGCGTAGCGCCACTTGGCGATCTCGTCCGACCAGACCGCGCCGAATTGCGGTCCGCGCAGGGAATCCGGCTCCTCGGCCGAGAAGGCGAGGCCGACCGCGCCGTTGTCCCATTCGAGGCGCCGGCGCGAGGGCGACCAGCGCGGCCGCCGCCCGGGCAGGCCGAGGAGGCCGGAGGGCCCCTCCACCATGACGTCGCGCACATCCGCGAAGGTCTCGCCCACGAGGGCGATGCGCCCGACCGGCCGGGTCGTGAAGGCCGGGTCGCCCAGCGCCAGCGCGCGGACCCACTCGGCCCCCGTGCGGGTCTTGCCCGCGCCGCGCCCGCCGATCACCGCCCAGGTGGTCCAGTTCGCCAGGGCCGGGCAGGGCGGAAGCTGGTCGGCCCGGGCCGTCAGGAGCCAGTCAGTCGCCAGGGTCCGGATCTGGGAGGGCGGCAGGCTCGCCAGCAGGGCCGGCATCCGCCCGCTCGCCGCCGAGCGCCTCAGCGCGGCGCGCGATCTCCGCGCGCAGGGCGGGCAGATCGTCGGCGGGCAGATCGTCGGCCGGCTGGCCGCTCCCGTCGTCGTCGCCGCTGCGGGAATCCCACCCATCGCGTCCTCCTCGCCCGTCATCCGTGGTCTCGTCGAGGAGGCGCTTCAGCCCGCCGAGGTCGCGCAGGACGCGGGCGCTGTCGAAGGCCGGGGCGCCCGCCGCTCCGTTCAGCGCGGCGTCGAAATGCAGGATCTGCCGGGCGATCTGCGCCCGGAGCGCCGCCCGCATCCGGCGGGGATCGGCGTCCAGCCCCAGGGCGCGCCCGACCTCGCCGGGCCGGCGTCCGTCCAGACCGCATTGGGCGAACAGGGCCTCGGCCCTGTGCCGGGCCACGCCCAGCGCCACGGCCAGGTCGCCGATGTCGATCCAATCCTCCCGGTAGAGCCGGGCCACCGCCGCCCGCCGCGCCGGCTTCCAGCGCTCGGGGGTGAAGGCCGTCGAGGCCGTCGCCGCGGCGGGGCGCCAGCCGAAGCGCTTGTTCCAGGTCCGGATGGTGGTGACCCGCACGCCGGTCTCGGCCGCGATCGCGGTGACGGGCCGCTGGGTGTCGCGCATGGCCGTCGCGACGGCATCCCGGATCGACGCGACGATCGGCACGAGCTTCGCCAAGGCCGCCTCCCTCGCCACTCACACTTCTTGAGCGTGCCGTATGGATACCTCAGGAGCGTCGCGCTGTCAAACATAAAATCCTATTAGGTGATTTTATTCGTAGGTCGCACGGGGCTGCCGCCCTCGCTCGATCCGGAGTCCCGGGAGCCGGGATCGCCGCCGCAGGGTGTTTGCGGGCCGCCCGCGCGGGCCGGTCGACGGCTCCGGAGAACCCGCATCGCAACCGGTGAACCTCCGAAGACGGCGACCTCGCAGCGCCGTGCCCCGACGCGGATCCAAGGGTCTTTCCGAGAACAGAGAAGGTATTCGCTGGTCTCGGTACGCTATCCGGCCCACCTTTCCGCCCGGGAGATCTTGGGCGGAAGTCTTCCGATGGCTGCCTGCGATGGCAACGCGATCTTAGCACTTTGTCTGCACGATCCCGGTTCCGATCGGCCGCTTCTCGTCTGGGTATTCCGGTGTCACGCCCGCGCACGTCGAACATGGAGAGCCCGACCCACCTCTCGCGCGTGATCACTGTTTTCAGTGTGGCGGTCGTGGTGGTTCTCTGCGCCATGACCGGCGGCGTCGTCCTGAACATGCGCGCGCATGCCTGGAGCCAAGCCACTCTCACCTCGGAGACCCTCCTCCGCAGCGCCGAGCGCACCCTCGACCGCGACATCGAACTCTACGATCTCTCGCTCCAGGCCGTCGTCGACAGGCTCCAGACGCCGGAGCTGGAGGGCATTTCCCCGGAGGTCCGGCGGCTCGCGCTCTTCGACCGGGCCTCCACGGCACCGGGTTTCGGCTCCATCTTCGTCCTGGACGCGCACGGACAAGCCTACGTCGATTCCAACTCGGTCGTTCCGCGCCCCCTGAACGCGTCGGACCGCGGCTACTTCCAGGTCCATCGGGACCGTGCGGATCTCGGCCTGCATATCGGCCGACCGATGCTGTCCAATGTGAGCGGCCGGTTCGTGCTCCCGCTGAGCCGCCGCGTCGGCTACGCGGACGGGTCGTTCGCCGGGGTCGTCATCGGAACCATCGAGGTCGCCTACTTCACGGAGATCTTCCGCCGCCTCAACACCGAGGCGACGGCCGCCATCAACCTCTTCCACGACGACGGGATCCTGATCGTCCGAACGCCGGCCGATTCCCTCGTGCCCGGCCGCGACATGTCCGCCGTGGCGAGTGTCCAGCGCTTCATCCGGGAGGAGGCGGGTCAGCTGATCGCGTCGTCGGCCATGGACGGCGTCGAACGCCTGTACACCTTCAAGCGCGTCGGACGCTGGCCGCTGCGCGTCAACGTGGCCCTCAGCATCGCCGCGATCACCGAGGCCTGGCGGCCCAAGGCCCTCGCCCTCGCCCTCGTCCTGGTCTCGATGTGTGCCGGCACGAGCATCCTGGCGATCTTCCTCCACCGGGAGCTTCGCCGCCGGATGAGCGCGGAGGACGCCGCGGAGGGGACGCGCCTCGAACTCGTCCGCCTCGCGAGCACCGATGCCCTGACGGGGCTGGCGAACCGCCGGCGGTTCGACGAGGCGCTGGCGGCGGGGCGCGCGGATGCCCGGCCGGACGCCCTGGCGCTGCTGCTGTTCGATACCGACCGATTCAAGCGCTACAACGATCTGTACGGTCACCTGGCGGGCGACCGGGTGCTGAAGGCCATCGCCGCCACCCTGATGCGCGAGGCCCGCGCCACGGGCGGCCTCGCCTGCCGGATTGGCGGTGAGGAATTCGCGCTGATCCTCTCCCCCGCGACCCAGGCGGAGGCCGTCGCCTGCGCCGACCGCGTCCGCCGGGCCATCGAATCGGAGGGGATTGCGCATGCCGGCCAGGATCACGGCGTCGTCACCGTCAGCTGCGGCGTCGTGCACGCCGCGCACGGCCCCGGCCTGACGACGGAAGCGTGGTTCGAGGCCGCGGACGTCGCCCTCTACGAGGCCAAGCGGCAGGGCCGCAACCGGGTGCTGGTCGCGGGCGCGCCGGGCGAGGGGAGTCCGTCGGGCGAGCCGGCCTCTCCGGTGCCCGGAGGGTCCTGCGGGCGCCTCGCGGGAGGCGATGCCGAGGGCGAATTGCAGCGGATCCTGAAGCGCTACACCGCCCTGATCGATGCCAGCGCCTCGACGGTCTGGCGGGCCTGCCCGGATGGCCGCATCATCGACAGCGGGGACTGGGAGCGTCAGACGGGCCAGGTCCAGGGGGCCGCCGGGGGCGACGGGTGGCTCGACGTCGTCCATCCCGAGGACCGCGCCCACGCCCTGTCGGCGTGGCGCAGGATCACGGCATCGGCGGAGACCGGCGTCGTCGAGTACCGGGCCCGCCACGCGGCCGGCGGCTACCGCTGGATCTCGGCCCGCGCCGTCCCGCTGAAGGACGAAACCGGCCGGATCGTCGAGTGGGTCGGCGTCGCGACGGACATCCACGAGGCGCGCCTGGCCACGGACGCTCTGCGCATCCAGGAGGAGCGCCATCGCCTCGCCGTGCTCGCGACGCGCGACGCCATCTGGGACTGGGACCTGGCGACCGACGCGACCCAGTGGAGCGAGACCGCCCCGCATCTGTTCGGGGAAGGCGATTCCGGAACCGATCAGGGCGGCGAATGGTGGGCCGGCCGGATCCACCCGGATGACCGGGCCCGCGTCCTGGCCTCCGTCCGGGACGCCGTCGGGGGACCGGACAGCCGGTGGGACGAGGCGTACCGCTTCCTGCGCGTCGACGACACCTACGCGGAGGTGATCGACCGGGGCTTCATCATCCGGGACGAGGCCGGGCGGGCCCTGCGCATGGTGGGGGCGATGCACGACGTCACCCAGCAGCGCGAGGCCAACTCCGCCCTGCGAAGCAGCGAGGAGCGCCTGCGCCTGGCGCTCCAGGCGGGGCGCATGGTCGCCTGGGAGCGGGACATGACGACGGGGTTGGCCACCCGCTCCGCCAACTCGGTCGCCCTCCTCGGGATCGGCTCGGGGTCGATCGCGCTGCTGATCGACCAGGTCCACCCGGCCGATCGGCCGCAGGTCGAGAATTTCGTCGCCTATGGCGGGACCGCGCACGCGGTCGAGTTCCGGTATCGGCATCCCGCGGGGCCGATGATGTGGCTCATCATGCGGGCCGATCGGGTCACGGACGACCGGATCGTGGGCATCACCTTCGACATCACGGACCGCAAGCGCGCCGAGGAGCATGCCTGGGCGGTCGCCCATCACGACGGCCTCACGGGCCTCGCCAACCGCGGCTTCTTCCTGCAGCAGCTCGAGGCGGCGCTGACGGAGGCGGAGCGGGCGGGGTCGTGCGTCAGCCTGCTGCTGATCGACCTCGACGGGTTCAAGGACGTGAACGAGACCCTGGGCCACGACGTGGGGGACGCCGTGCTCGTCGAGGTCGCCGAGCGCCTGCGGGCCGGTCTCGGCCCTCGGGATGCGGTGGCGCGCCTCGGCGGCGACGAGTTCGCGCTGCTCCTGACCGAGCCGTCGGAGCTGGCGCAGACGGTCCGGCTGGCATCGACGCTGCTGGAGCGCCTCCACGAGCCCCTGACCTATCGGGGGCAGACGCTCACCTGCAAGGCCAGCATCGGGATCACCGCGTTTCCCGACCACCACCGCGATGGCCTCGAACTGCTCAAGGACGCGGATATCGCGCTCTACCGCGCCAAGGCGTCGGGGCGGAACCGGGCCGTGCTGTTCGATCCGTCCATGCGGGCCGAAACCGAACGACGCGTCGGCCTCATCGCGGAAATCCGCGCCGGGATCGAGGCCGGCGAGTTCCTGCCCTTCTATCAGCCCAAGGTCTGCCTGCGGACCGGGGCCGTCGTCGGCTTGGAGGCTCTGGCGCGCTGGCAGCATCCGACCCGGGGCCTGGTGACGCCGGGTTATTTCGGGGCCGTCTTCGAAGATCCCGAACTCGCGACGGCCCTGGGGGATTGCCTGCTCCGGCAGATCGCCGCCGACATGCGGGCCTGGCTCGGGGACGCCCTCGCCTTCGGTCGCGTCGCGGTGAACTTCGCCTCAGCCGAGTTCCGGAGGGCGGACCTCGCCGGGCATGTCCTCGACGTCCTGGCTCAGTTCCAGGTCCCGGCCGCGTCCTTCGAGCTGGAGATCACCGAGACCGTCTTCCTGGGGCAGGGCTCCCAGTGCGTGCCGCAGACGCTCCAGCGCCTGCGCGACGCGGGCGTGCTGGTGACCCTCGACGATTTCGGCACGGGCTTCGCGTCCCTGACCCATCTGAAGCAGTTCCCGGTGGGCCACATCAAGGTGGACCAGAGCTTCGTGCGTGACATGGAGAAGGACCGGGACGACGCCGCCATCGTGGCGGCGGTGATCGGCCTCGGGCACAGCCTGGGTCTCCAGGTCACGGCGGAAGGCATCGAGACCCGGGGACAGGCGGAGCAGCTGGTCCGGATGGGATGCGACTACGCGCAGGGCTATCTCTACGCGAAGCCGATGATCGGCGCGCGCATCCCCTGGTTCGTGCGGAACGGGAGCGGCGCCGCGCCAGCGTGTCACGAGGCGCAGCGGGCCTCCGCGTGAGGCCGGCCCGCTTTCCTGACCATCCGGGCGGCGGCCCGCTCCCTCCCGCCGCGTTTTCGGCTAGGTTGCCGGAATCGGGCGAGGAACGGGAAGGACATGCGGGCGATGAGTAGGGACAGCCTGACGGCGCACGGCGTCTTCGACGTGGCGGAGCAGGCCGCGCGCCTGCCCGAGACCTCCGACACCCTGGTGGCGGATCACCGCTTCACCGACGATCCGGCGGCGAGCGCCCGGGTGTTCCGGGTCTACCACCCGACGCCGCCGCACAGCCACGCCTCCTGCGACGAGTATCTCTACGTCCTGTCCGGGCGCTGCCTGATGAAGTTCGGCGACGAGACCCCCGTGGAGGTCGGCCCCGGCAAGCTCGTGTTCTTCAAGCGCGGGGTCGTGCACTCGGTGCCGGAGATCCTCGAGCAGCCGATGGTGTTCCTCTCCGTCGACACCCCGCGGCGCGAGCCCCGCGACATCCGCTTCGTCGCCGACGGCACGGGCACGCCCGACACCTTCATCCGGCAATCGTGAGCGGCGGGCGCTCGGAAGGCGCCGGGCCTACTCGACCTTCTCGTTGGGGTAGACGCCCCAGAGCCGGTCCTGCCGGATGTAGCCGTCCACGTCGCCACGCCGCTGGGGCATCGCCACGATGATCCGGCACCAGGCGCCGGTGCAGGTCTTGACGCTGCCGATGACGCCGGCCTGGAGGCGCGCCTCCTCGCCGGAGGCCTCGTCGGCCCTGGCGTAGAGCGGCACCGGGACCTTGTCGCCCCCCTTGTCACCCCCCTTGCCGGCGGTGACGATGGAGGTGCGCCGGCCCGAGAGCAGTGAGTGCAGCACCCAGCCCTCGGTGCCCTCCGAATCGCGGATGCGGCGCCAGGTCTCGAACTCGGCCACGATCTCCACCGGCAGGCCGGCGCGCTGGAACACCCAGAGGGTTCGGTGGTCCTTGGACGGGCCTTCGCGCAGGTTGACCCGGTCGGTCTTCAGGCTGGCGTAGCGCGGCAGCGGCAGCTTCGTCACCGGCCCCAGGGCCACGTCCGGCCCAGCTCCCGGCGCCGGGGCGGCCGCGGCGGCGCCGGCCGACAGGAGGGTCGCGAGGGTGAGGAGCAGGGCAGGCGCGCGCATCGTCCGATGATCCTTCACGCTGTCCGGAGCGGTCGTCGCCGAAGGCTGGCGGGCGGCCCCGGCGTGCATTGTGTTCCGCGGCCTCTCTGGTAGAGAGGCCTTGAGGGTCGAGAGGACCCCGGGATCGCGGCCTTCCGGCCGACGGCCCGGTCGTCTCGAATGTCTTGACCGGTGCGTGGTTAACGCACGGTAAGCCTGCGGCGTCGCCCCGCATCGCCGATCGCGCCGGAGACCGGCCGGGTCGGATGCGGGCAGGCGGTGCCGTTCGCGGGGAGGGTGCATGTCGTCGTTGAAGCGCAAGCCGCTCGTGGTCGTCACGCGGCGCCTGCCCGAGGTCGTCGAGACGCGCATGCGCGAGCTCTTCGAGATCCGACTCAACACCGACGATGCCGCGATGGCGCCCGACGCCCTGATGGCGGCCCTGCGCGAGGCCGACGTCCTGGTCCCGACGGTGACCGACGAGATCGATTCGGGCCTCCTCGCCCAGGCCGGGCCGAACCTGCGGCTGATCGCCAACTTCGGCAACGGCGTCGATCACATCGACGTCGCCGCGGCTCTGGAGCGCGGCATCACCGTCACCAACACCCCCGGCGTCCTCACCGAGGACACCGCCGACATGACCATGGCGCTGATCCTCGCCGTGGCCCGCCGCGTCACCGAGGGCGCCCGGATCATCCCGGACGACGCCTGGACCACCGGCTGGTCGCCGACCTGGATGCTCGGCCGCCGAATCACGGGCAAGCGCCTCGGCATCGTCGGCATGGGCCGGATCGGCCAGGCCCTGGCCCGCCGGGCCAAGGCCTTCGGCCTGCAGATCCATTATCACAATCGCCGGCGCGTGCCGGCCCAGATCGAGCGCGACCTCGACGCGACCTACTGGGAATCCCTCGACCAGATGCTGGCGCGCGTCGACATCGTGTCGGTGAACTGCCCGCATACGCCGGCGACGTACCACCTGCTCTCGGCCCGCCGCCTCAAGCTGCTGAAGCCCGAGGCGGTGGTGGTGAACACCGCCCGCGGCGAGGTCATCGACGAGACCGCCCTCGCCCGCCTCCTGGAGGCCGGCGACATTTCCGGCGCCGGCCTCGACGTGTTCGAGCAGGAGCCGGCGGTGAGCCCGCGCCTCGTCAAGCTCGCCCGCGCCGGCAAGGTCGTTCTTCTCCCCCATATGGGCTCGGCCACCCACGAGAGCCGCGTCGACATGGGCGAGAAGGTGATCATCAACATCAAAACCTTCATGGACGGGCACCGCCCGCCCGATCGCATCCTGCCGAGCATGCTCTGAGGTTCCCACCGTTCGACGGCATCCCAGTCGGCTGAGGATAAGGCCCCTCATCACAACGTAGGATCGGAACGGGCCCATGCCCGGCACGTTGACCGGCGCTGGCTAAGGCGGGGCCGGTGCTTGGAACGGGTGGATCGAAACATCATGGCCGCGGACACACCGTCGACCGAGGCGGCATCGGTGAATGTTATGGGGTACGGCGAGTTCCGGCATTTCGCCGATTTCGTACCCCTGATGATGTGGCGTGCCGATCCCCAGGGAGCTGCCGTCCACCACAACGAATCCTGGCTCGCCTTCACGGGACGGTCGGTTGAGGAGGAACTCGGGCACGGCTGGCGCCGTGGTCTCCATCCCGACGACCTCGAGCGTCACGCCGCCATCGTGGCCAAGGCCTTCGCCGCGCAGGAACCCTTCACCTCCGAATTCCGCCTGCGCCGTCACGACGGTGCCTACCGGTGGCTCCTCGATACTGCCAAGCCCTTGCGCGAGAACGGGGATTTCGTCGGATTCCTCGGCACGTGCTTCGACATCACCGACCGCAAGCATGCCGAGGAGCATTCCGAGCGGGCACTGGTGGAGAAGGAGGCGCTCCTCGCCGAGGTCTACCATCGGGTTCGCAACAACCTCCAGGTCATGGTCAGCCTGATCGGGCTCTACGGCCGCGCCGCGCCCGCGCCCTGCCGGGGTAGCTTCGAAGCCCTGGGCCAGCGGGTGCGCGCCATCGCCCTGGTGCAGCAACACCTGCACGAGGCCCCTCACATCGCCTCGATCGACCTGCGCGACTACCTGCACCGTCTCGCCTCCGGCCTCGGCCAATTGCGCCGGGCCGGGCGGATCGGCGTCACCGTCGGCGGCCAAGGCACCAGCCTGGTCGAGCCGCGCACCGCCAACGCACTCGGAATGATCGTCGCCGAGGTGGTGTCGGAATGCCTCGACACCACGGCCGAGACGGTCGCCTGCACCATCGCGATCCAGATCGATGCGGCGGCCGGAGGCCCCGTGCGTCTGAGCATCGTCTCCGGAGCGGGCGAGGGTGCCGCGCCCGGCAAGCTCGAGGTGCCGAACCTCGGTCCCCGTCTGATCGCCGCCTATGCCTCGCAGGCCGAGATCGCGGTGCGGGGCATCGGCACCGCCGCCGAGCCGCTGGAACTGCAACTGCCGGAGGTGCTGGCACCAGCCCCTTGAGGATCGCTTTGGTGCAGGTATGGACTATATGCGTGGGGTGCCGCCGCACAGGAGCCGCTCCCCCGATCATGCTTCCAGAAATCGAGACGATCATCGACAATTTCGGCATCCTCGATGAGGGACCGGACCGTTACGAGTACCTGATCGAACTCGGGCGCGCCCTGCCGCCGTTTCCGGAAGAATTGTTGACCGAGGCAAATCGGGTCCATGGCTGTGAGAGCCAGGTCTGGGTCGAATCCCACATCGACTGTTCCGAGACCCCGCCGCGCCTCCATCTGCGCGGGACCAGTGATTCGGTGATCACCAAGGGGCTGATCGCCCTCGTCATGGCCCTGCACGATGGAAAGGCGCCGGAGGACATCGCCAAGGTCGACGTCTTCCAGACTTTCAAGGAGATCGGCCTCGGCGCCCATTTGACTTCGAAGCGTTCCAATGGCGTCCGCGCCATGGCGGAGCGTATCCATCGGGATGCAATCCGCCTCACGGCCGCTTGAACTCGGTCGCAGGCGGCGCCTGTCAGCCCCGCTGCCTCGTCGGGCTGGCCGACTCCCGCCATAGGCGGAGACGGCTCCGATCCGGCCCCACCGCCTCGCGCTCCAGTCCGTAATGCTCGGCAAGCCGCGCCAGAGCGCTGCGGGCGACCACCTTGGCCGAGCGTGGCGGCCAGCGCCGCTCCGCCTCGATCCGTTCGAGGCCCTTGAGGAAGCCGCACAGGTCGATCAGCAGGCCGGAGAGATCGCTGCCGACGGCGTCGAGCGCCGATCGGACTCTCTGGCGGGCGGACAGCATTGCGTCGGAGCCGGCCGCTGGATCGCGCGGCCCGGACCCATCGACCTTCACCCCGCTCCAATCCTGGCCCATCCGAGGCATCAGGGCCGCCCCGGTCAGATCGCGGCGCAGGCGTTCGCCCGCCTCGAAGCAGGCTGCGTCGATGAGGGGCGCGCCGTCGCGGTTCCGCCGTCGCGCCATCCACGCCAGGGGGCTCTCGGAGGCATCCCTGACCGGCCGGCCCGGTTCGGTTGAACTGACGACGAGGTCGAGATGCTGTGCGAGGTAGGGCGTCTGCGGGCCGGCCATCTCCCGTCGCAGCCGAGCCCGTCCAGCCGGGCTGATTGTCAGCCGGGCTCGGCGTCCTGCTCCCTGTTCCGCCAGATCCTGTGCGAGCAGTTCGGTGCCTGCACTCCGGTTGAAGCGGCCACCCCCAACGGAGATGCCGTTGCCGCCTTCCCGAACGATCCAACCCTCGTCCTTGGTCGGATCGGGGATGGCGTAGGCGCTCTCCTTCGCCAGGGCATCGAGCAGCCGCCGCGCTTCGGCCGTCATCGTCTCGATCTCACGGCGGGGATGCGCGGATGTCGCGGCCGGGGAGCCGTACTCCCGAGCCGGACGCAGAACACCAGCCAACGGAAAGGTCCGATTTATGTTCATGTTTCGTTCCAGTACTCAGGACAGCGACGGGGAGGGTCGTCGGCGCTACCGTACGGGAAAAATATCCTATATCAAGTCTTGACGGCTGTTTTCCGAAACGCCCACCGCCTCAGGCCATCAAGTCTTCGGCGCGGCAGGCAGGAGTTGTTCGCCGGGAAGGCAGGCTCCGGAGACCGTAGGTGCTCCGGAGCGGTCGCAGACTCAGGCGGCTTCGTCGTAGTTCCCGTTGCGGGTCTGGCCGAGGCCGATCGCCTTCGCGAGATCGGAGCGAGCTTTGGCGTAGTTCGGGGCGACCATGGGGTAGTCGGGTGGCAGACCCCACTTGGCGCGGTATTGCTCGGGGCTCATATCGTACTTGGCGCGCAGGTGACGCTTCAACGACTTGAAGGTCCGACCGTCTTCGAGGCAGATGATGTGATCGGCGGTCACTGATTTCTTGACGGAGATCGCAGGTTGGAGCGGCGCTGCGGGCGCCTTCGACTCGATTTGGCCGCTGGCAATCTGCGACAGCGCCCCATGGATGCGCGTGATCAACTGAGCCAGTTCGCCGGGAGGCACCGGGTTGTTGCTCACGTAGGCCGACACGATGTCGACGGTCAGTTCGACATAATCCGTGGAGTGTTCGATATCGTTCATAATTAGAAGAGCTCTCCTGACGCGATGCAGTGAATAAGGCACGCAAGCAATTCGACCGCCTTCGCGTCGATGCCCGCTCGTTCCCCGGACCGATCCCGCAGCGTTACCGTCTGCTCTGCATGCGCTATAGAATGCGCAGCAACTTCACCCGCTACGATTTCTTGATATGCTATTCTCCGTCACGTCGCAAGATGGGCAAGCCCGCCTCGATAACGTCAAGCAACTGTCGCGAACAATATTTCAGCCGTGCCGATGTCGTGGGATTTCCATCCTGGTGAGATGAGGTCGGCTCCGTATCCAAGCTGAGGGCAGATTGCCGCAGAAGCGGTGTCAGTCCGTTCGCTCCTCCGCCGTCTTCCCGCTTGCTTGCCGCCCGTGCCCGCGCCACATGGCACGGCCATAGGGAGCAACGCGGCTCCGCGTCTCGACCCTGCGCCAGGATTTTTTGCAATGGCCTCCCAGTCAACCAGCATTTCGGTGTCTGCCGCCGCTCCGGTCGCGGAAGTGCGCCCTCACACCTATGAAGTCCACGGCCGTGTCATCCAAGACGACTATGCTTGGCTGAAGGCTGAAAACTGGCGGGATGTCCTAAAGGATCCGACTGCGTTGCCCGCCGATATCCGGGAACATCTGAAAGGCGAGAATGCCTATTCCGAAGCCGCGCTCGCGAGCACGGCAACGCTTCGCAAGACTCTCGTCGCCGAGATGCGCGCTCGTATCCGCGAAGACGACAGCAGCGTGCCAGAACCCGATGGGCCGTTCGCCTACTACACCCGGCATCGCGAGGGCGGACAGCATCCGCTCGTCTGCCGACGGCCCCGCACTGTCGTGGTGATTCCCGGGCAGGGGGCCGAGACCGCAGCGGATGGCGGTCGGGAGGAAGGGGAGGTCATCCTCATCGACGGCGACCGCGAAGGCGAGGGGTTGGCCTTCTTCGAGATCGCTGCAGCGGTCCATTCCGACGACCACCGGCTTCTCGCCTGGAGCGCCGATACCAAGGGCTCGGAGTTGCACAGCATCCGGGTCCGCGACCTCGATGCTGGTGCGGATGTGCCGGATTGCGTCGAGGCGACGACCGGCGAGGTGGTGTGGACCGCCGACGGTCGGGCTTTCTTCTACGTCGCCGTGGACGACAACCATCGCCCCGCACGGGTCATGCGCCACCGCCTCGGCACCCCGCAGGATGCCGACACCCTGGTGTACGAGGAAGCCGATTCCGGCTTCTTCGTCCATATCGAAGAGACGCAATCGGGCGACTACCTCGCGGTCACCGCCAGCGATCACGAGACGTCCGAGGTCCATCTCCTTGACCGCCGCTCGGGGGAAGGCGCGCTCACCGTAGTGCAGCCGCGCGAGCCGCTGCTGATCTACTCTGTCGAGAATTGGGCCAATCATCTCTTCATCCTCACCAATGCCGACGGGGCCGAGGACTTCAAGATCGTGACCGCCCGGGTGGAGGCACCTGGGCGCGAGAATTGGACCGATGTCATCGCTCACCGCCCCGGCGTGATGATCCGCCACCAGCACGTGATCGCGGATCACCTCGTGCGTCTTGAGATCGAGAACGCGCGTCCCCGCATCGTCGTCCGCGACACCAAGGGCAACGAGCACGTGGTGGCCTTCGCCGAGGAGGCCTATTCTCTCGGACTGCAGCCGGGGCATGAGTTCGAGACGGCGGTGATCCGCTTCACCTACTCGTCGATGACTACGCCTGCTGAGACCTACGATTACGATTGCGTCACCCGAGCCCGTCAGTTGCGCAAGCGACAGACCGTGCCGAGCGGGCACAATCCAGAGGATTACGTCACCCGGCGCCTGTTCGCGACGGCGCCGGACGGCGAGACCGTGCCGATCTCCCTGCTGCACCGGCGCGATTGCCTCCTCGACGGATCGGCGCCGTTGCTCCTCTACGGCTACGGGTCCTACGGCACGCTGACGCCGGCGGCCTTTCGCACCAACCTGCTCTCCCTCGTCGACCGCGGCTTCGTCTACGCCATCGCCCACGTGCGGGGCGGGACCGAGAAGGGCTGGCGCTGGTACCTCGACGGCAAGCGCGAGAAGAAGCCCAACACCTTCTCCGACTTCGTCGCCTGCGCCCGGGCGCTGATCGACGCGCACTACACGGCGCAGGGCCGGATCGTCGCCCATGGCGGCTCCGCCGGCGGCATGCTGATGGGCGCGGTGGCCAACCTCGCGCCGGAACTGTTCGCGGGCATCGTCGCCGACGTGCCCTTCGTCGACGTGCTCAATACGATGCTCGACGGCGAACTCCCGCTGACGCCGCCGGAATGGCCGGAATGGGGAAACCCCGGCGAGAGCCTCGCGGCTTTCGAGACAATCCTGGCCTACTCGCCCTACGACAACGTGGCGGCCAAGGCCTATCCGGCGATCCTGGCGCTCGGCGGACTGACCGACCCCCGTGTCACCTACTGGGAGCCGGCGAAGTGGGTCGCACGCCTGCGCGCCACGATGACGGGGGGCGGGCCGATCCTTCTGCGCATCAACATGGAGGCGGGCCACGGAGGAGCCGCCGGGCGCTTCGACCGACTGGAGGAAGTCGGCCTGATCCAGGCCTTCGCTCTTCAGGCCGTCGGTAAGGCGTGAGGCCGCCTCAGGGCTGCGGCGCCCCCTCCTGGCGCGTCTGAGCTTCGCGTGCGGCTTCGTCGGCCGCCTGCTGAGCGCGCAGGCGCGCTTGGCGGGCCGCTTCCTCGGCCGCCAGCTTGTCGTCCGCGGCCTTGATGGCGAGGGTGCGGGCCTTGTCCATCTCGATGCGGGCGCGGCGGCGCAGGCGCTCGCTCTGGTCGGCCTCGAACACCTCGATCGTCTCGAGTTCGCGCTGAAGCACCAAGGCGGCGAGCCCATTGGTCGCCGGCCCGGCATCGATGCTACGCTCGGGGTTGCGGATCGGGCCGCCGAACCCGAGCTGGATCGACGGGTGCGCTCCGCTCCAGCCCTTCGGCGCCTGACCGGCCAGGAGGGTTCCGCGTGCCTCGATGCGCGCGTCCCGCAGGTCGATGCCGAGCGTGCCGTTCCAGCGTGCGGAGCCGAGGGGAAGCATGAGCGGACCCACCCGCAGGCGGCCTCCGACGAGGCTCGCGGAGGCCGTGACAGGACCCTTCATGAGGAGCGGTCCTGCACCGAGTTCCTCGACAACGAGGGTCTGCAGCCGGCCCTCCCGCAGGGGATCGTCCTCCACCAGAGCCCGCGACAGGGCGCGGTCGAGGCCGGCCGGATCGGCCCCCGGTAATTTCAGGTCGGCGAGCGTGAGGGTGCCGCTGCCGCCGAGGTTGTTCGTCAGTCCGGTCAGGCTCTCGCCCGAGCTGCCGAACCGCAGCTGGGCCGTGACCCGACCCTCGACCGGTCCAGGGCCGACCAGGCCGGGGATCGCCGCGTCGGTGATCTGGCCCTCGCCGGAGAGCGCGGCTGCGCCGCCCTGACGTGTCAAGGTCGCGCGTCCCGCGACGCGTCCGCCGGCGAGGGTCGCGTCGAGGTCACGCAGGGTCAGGGTCTCCTCGTCGAGGGCGACACCGAGGGTCGCGCCGGTGGCGGTGAGCCCGCGGCCAAGATCGAGGCTGTCGACCCGGAGGCTGAGTGAAACCGGCGGACGGCCCGTCGGAACCGGCGCGAAGCGGGCGCTCGCCGGGCTCTGTCCCGGTCCGCGCGGGGCCTCGGTGGGCAGGATCGTAGCGCCGGCGAGCAGCGGCAGGGACAGCCGGGTCAGGGTCGCGCTGCCACCGATCGCCCCATCCGGCGCGGCGGTGAGGTCGGCCGAGACGGGCTCGCCGGCGACCCGGCCGATCAGACCGAGGCGTGCCTCGCCTCCGCTGCGCGACAGACGCAGGCCGAGCTCGGCCGGCAGGGGACCGGGGACCGCCACGGCGCTGCCGGCGAGGCTGAGGAACGGAGCGAGGTCGGGCAGGCCCAGCTGGAGCTCGCCGGCTCGCGGCAAGGCTTCGGCGGCGTCGAGGAGGACCGGCTGCACCGTCGCGACGGTGATGTCGGCGACCGTCCCGCTCAGGTGCAGGGCGAGGCCGGGGCCTTGCGCGGACCCGTCGGCCGGGGCGGGGCTTCCGGAGATGCGCAGGCGGCCGGGCCGGCGCAGGGCCGGGATGTCGGTGCGCCCGAACCAGACGGCGGCGTTCGCCGTCGCGAGGGTGAGGTCGAGGGCGTCGATGCGGCCCGCCCGGCTCCGGAGGTCGAGGTCGAGGGTGCCGCCGGCCGCTTTGCCCCGCGCGCCGACCCGCAGGGTGTCGGCGGCGCCCGCGTCCCGCTCCAGGCTGACGGCGACGTCGAGAGCACCCGCCCGGAGGAAGGCCGGGACGCGGCGGGCCTCCGCCACCCAGACCCGATCGAGGAGGGCGAACAGGGGTGCGGCCACCGCTGCCGCGACCTGGCCGGCGATCCGCCCCGTGCCGTCCGGGCTGATCCGGCCCGAGAGCTTGGCGTTGGCGCCGGCGAGATCGGTGATGTCGAGGCTGTCGACCACGAGGCTCGGGCCGTCCGACTGGATGCTCGCCGCGATCGTGCCGTTGCCCGAATGTGCGCCGGCGGGTCCGTAGCGGACGTCCCGGGCCTGAAGGGTGATCCCGACATCGTGGCCGCGCAGGTCGGCGAGGGTGCCGCCGAGCACCGGCAGGGCGGCGATGTCGATGCCCTGCGCGGCGAGCTGCGCGTCGAAGCGCCCCCGGTCCGTGCCCTCGGCCGCCGTGTAGCGGGCGTTGCCGGTGATGCGGGCCTCGCCGAGGCCGAGGCGCAGGGTGCGCAGGGAGACGGTGCCGGCCGCCACCGACAGGTCGGTGGTCAGCTGCACCGGGCGTCCGTCCATCACCGTCACGGCCGGGCCCTCGAGACCGAGGCGGCGCAGGTACCGGCCGAGCCCGTCTGAGGCCGGCGTGTCGAGCGACAGGTGCCCCGTGAAGCGCGCGCCGGCCTCGGTGTCGATCTCGCCGCTGGCGCCCAGGGCGGCGGCGCCCGGGGCGGTCACGTCGAGGCGACGCAGGGTCACGCCGCCCGTGCGGTCGAGGGTACCGCTGGCGGCAAGGCCCGTCCATGCGTCGAGGCCGAGGGCCAGACTCTCCACCGCGAGGTCGAGGTCGACCATGATCGGCAGGCCGAAGCCATTGCGGCCGCCGGTGGTCGGCATGCCGCGGGCGATCAGGGCCTGCCCGGCCGCCGAAGTCAGGAAGGCGTCGAGGTCGAGGCGCCGGGCGGAGAGCGCCAGGGCGCCGCGCCATTGCCTGAGGTCGAGCTGGCCGGTGCCACCGAGCCGCAGGGCCTGCCCACCGGGGTCGATCTCCAGGGCGACGTCGGTGAACCGGGCCGTCAGGCCGCGCCCCTTGAACGTGCCGGCGAGGGAGAAAGGCAGGTAGGCGCCCGCCGCCTGGACGGGCGGGCCGACGACGATCCGGGCATTGCCCTCGGCGACGGCCGCCATCAGGCGTCGGCCGGCCGTGCCGGTGCCGGCGGGGGCGAGGCCGATGCGGGCATCCGCCTCGAAGCGGGGCTGCGTATCGCCGCCGCCCGCGATCTTCACGCTGACGCCTTCGGAGCTGAGCTCGCCGGTCGAGACCCGGAAAGGCACGCCCCGGCTGGTTCCCTCGGCCCGCCAGGGTCCGACGAGGGCGGGTGCCGAGACCTGCAGGGCCTCGGCGTAGAACTGCTCGGTCCGGCCCGTCGCCGGGACCTGGGTCGTCAGCACGAACTGCCGGATCGACAGGTCCTCGATGGCGAGGTCGCGCCGCAGGGCGGCCGAGAGTCCGCGCGCGGGCAGCAGGATCGCCTCGCCGTCGGTGACGGGGAGCTTGACCTCGGCCCGGCCGACCCGCGTCTCGGTGAAACGGATCTCGCCCTTCAGGAGGGGCGCCAGGGCGACCTCGGCCTTGATACCCTGGAGGTCGATCTGAGGCTGGTCGAGAGACGGGTTCGGGGCGGTGCCGGGTCCGAGACGCAGCCGGTCGAGCTTGAGGCGCGGGGAGGGCAGGAGCCGCAGGCCGATGCGGCCCTCGGTCTGCGCCTCGATCCCGAGGGAGCGCGCGATCGTCCGGTCGACCGTGCCGCGATAGCCCTCCCAGGCCACGAAGGGCGGAACGGCGAGTGCCGCGACGAGGAGCAGGATGACGGCGCCCGCCAGCGCGGTCAGGATGTCACGCACCGTCTCTGTTCCGCCTCGTCATCCGGGCCGGGACCCGCTTGCCGGCGGGCATAGCACAGGGAACGCCGGAGCGCGCCAGTGCCCCGCCTGACGCGTCCGCTACCCGGAGGGCGAGGCTTCAGCGACGGCCCGGAACGATGATCGGGGCCACTGGCGCGCTCGGCCGGAACAGGTCGCTCCGCTGGATCTGCATCCGGGACTGGTTGGTGTCGAACTGCTGCCGCTGCTCGATGCCGCGCAGTTCGCTGCGGTTCGACAGGCGCTCGTTGGTGGCGTTGAGGCTGTCGACGCCCCGCGACGAGACCTGGGCGAGGGCCGGACCCGCGGCGAGAACGCCGAGGCCGGCGAGGATAAGGGCGGGGGAGCGATGCATGGCGGCGTCCTTGTCGGGTGCAGTGTGATGGCATGATCTGGTGAGACGACTCGCCGGTGGGAAGGCGGGTTCCCGAAGCTGGATCTCCTCCGAGCCTGCGTGAGACCGCCGCATCGATTATCGGCAGAGAGGCCGGGGCGACAGAGGGTTGCCGGTTTCGGTTCCCGCCTGCCGAAGTCTGTGCCTGCGAAAGTCTGTGCCTGCGAAAGTCCGTACCTGGCGGACCGCGCTGCCCGAGGCCAAGGCATGGCGTGCCAGGGGCGTCCGAAATTGGGTCTCCGATATCATCCAAGCCGGGGCCGGGCGTCAGCGGGAACGCCCGCGACCCTCGACGCCGTTCGCGTTTTGGTCCAGGGATGCGCGATGACTCAACGCTTCGACGCGGCCGGCCCCACCGCCTCCGACGCCGCCCCGACCTCCATCGCCGCCCGTGCCATGGCCTCCCTGCGGCCACAGGGCTCGCCCTACCTCGAAGGGCTGAACGCCGAGCAGCGCCGCGCCGTCGAGGCGACGGACGGGCCGGTCCTCGTGCTGGCCGGGGCCGGGACCGGCAAGACCCGGGTGCTGACGACGCGCATCGCTCACCTGATCGCCACCGGCAAGGCGCGGCCCTTCGACATCCTCTCGGTGACCTTCACCAACAAGGCCGCCCGCGAGATGAAGCACCGCATCGGCGGGCTCATCGGGCCGGCCGGCGAGGGCATGCCCTGGCTCGGCACCTTCCATTCCATCGGCACCAAGATCCTGCGCCGCCACGCCGAACTCGTCGGCCTGCGCTCGGACTTCACCATCCTCGGCATGGACGACCAACTGCGCCTGATGAAGCAGGTCATCGTCGACCAGAACATCGACGAGAAGCGCTGGCCGGCGCGCGCCCTGTCCTCGGCCATCGACGGCTGGAAGAATCGCGGCCTCCTGCCCGAGCAGGTGCCGCCGGGCGAGGCGCAGGCCTTCGCCTTCGGCAAGGGCGGTGCCCTCTACGCCGCCTACCAGGCCCGGCTCCTGACCCTCAACGCCGCCGATTTCGGCGATCTCCTGCTGCTCTGCCTGAAGCTCTGGCGGGAGAACCCGGACGTGCTGGAGAACTACCAGCAGCGCTTCCGCTACATCCTCGTGGACGAGTACCAGGACACGAACGTCGCCCAGTACCTCTGGCTGCGGCTGCTGGCCCAGGGCCACCGCAACGTCGCCTGCGTCGGCGACGACGACCAGTCGATCTACGGCTGGCGCGGCGCCGAGGTCGACAACATCCTGCGCTTCGAGCACGACTTCCCCGGTGCCGTAGTGGTCCGCCTGGAGCGGAACTACCGCTCCACCGGCCACATCCTCGCCGCCGCCTCCGGCCTGATCGCGAAGAACGAGGGGCGGCTCGGCAAGACGCTCCGGACGGAGGACGTGCCCGGCGAGAAGGTGACCGTGTCGGGCGCCTGGGATTCCGAGGAGGAAGCGCGTCAGGTCGCCGAGGCGATCGAGAGCCTCCAGGCCAAGCAGCATCCCCTGTCGGAGATCGCCGTGCTCGTGCGCATCTCGGCCCAGATGCGCGAGATCGAGGACCGCTTCGTCCAGCTCGGCCTGCCCTACCGGGTCATCGGCGGCCCGCGCTTCTACGAGCGCGCCGAGATCCGCGACGCGCTCGCCTACCTGCGCGTCACCGCCAACCCCTCGGACGACCTCGCCTTCGAGCGGATCTTCAACACGCCGAAGCGGGGTCTCGGCGACGCCACCCTGCAGGCCCTGCACGCCTACGCCCGGGCCGAGCGGGTGCCCCTGCTCCAGGCGGCCCGCCTCGTCGTGGAGACCGACGAGCTGAAGCCCCGCGCCCGCTCCGGCGTGCGCGCCCTCGTCGAGAGTTTTTCGCGGTGGTCCCGGCTGGTCGGCACCCAGCCGCATCCCGAGGTGGCCCAGACCATCCTGGAGGAATCCGGCTACACCGAGATGTGGCAGAAGGAGAAGTCGGCCGACGCCGCCGGGCGCCTGGAGAACCTCAAGGAGTTCGTGCGCTCCATGGAGGAGTTCCCGGACCTCGCCGCCTTCCTCGAGCACGTCTCGCTCGTCATGGAGGCCAGCGAGCAGGAGGGGGCCGACCGGGTCTCGCTGATGACGCTCCACGCCGCCAAGGGGCTGGAATTCGACACCGTGTTCCTGCCGGGCTGGGAGGACGGCCTGTTCCCGAACCAGCGGGCGCTCGACGAGAGCGGCCGCGCCGGCCTGGAGGAGGAGCGCCGCCTCGCCCATGTGGGCTTGACCCGGGCCCGCAAGCGCGCCAAGCTGTCCTTCGCGGTCAACCGGCGCATCCACGGCCTCTGGTCCTCCACGGTGCCGAGCCGCTTCATCGACGAGTTGCCCGAGGGCAGCGTCGACGTGATCGACGCGCCTGCCCACTTCTCGGCCGGGGCCTCGCGCTTCGACCGCAACCCGACGCCCTTCGGCTCGTCCTACGGCACGCCCGGCTGGCAGCGGGCCCAGGCCAACACCGCCCAGTCCGGCAACGCCAACGGCTACGGGGTCGGCAATCGGTCGCCCGCCAGCCGGGGCGGCCCGCGCCAGATCGAGGGCGAGCTCATCGCCAAGTCGACGGGCGCGCCGTCCGCCTTCAGCGTCGACATGCGGGTGTTCCACACCAAGTTCGGCCCCGGCACCGTCGCGGGTGTGGACGGCAACAAGCTGACCGTTGATTTCGACAAGGCCGGCCGGAAGATGGTCCTCGACAGCTTCATCCAGGCGGCCTGATCGCGGGGCGCCGGAGGCTGCGGAGGGCGTCGCGCGAATGCGGACTGCGTCTTCTACGACACAGCGCCCGACAATCGGTCGCGCCGACGGATTCGCTCCCGCAGCGCAGCATCCGCGCAGACTTTTTACATCATTCCCAAGAATAGTTGCTGTCACGCCCCTGTCGCGCCCGGCGCGGCATGGTGCGTGCAACGCGAATTCCTGCGGTCAATCTGGATCGCGTCGGGAATCCACAGGCTTGATGGACCCGCCCGGAACTCGAAGGCGGTCTCCGGATTGGCTGTGGAGCGGGCGAGGCAGAAAGGTTCGCCGGAACGAGATCGGTCAAAGAATGATGCGAAGCAAGTTCAGCAAGTCAGGCTCAGATTAAATCCAGGTTGGCAAGTCCGGTTGGAGTGTTGATCGATGAAGAGACGCCGCGCACGACTTGAACTCGTTGAGGACCGTCCGGTCCGACTGCACAAGACCCGCTTCGACGAAGAACGCAATCTCAGTCCGATCCAGCCCCTCACCGACCGGCAAGCGCAATATCTCGACGCCCTCGCGCTTCACAAACAGGTCATCGTCCTCGGACCCGCCGGTACCGGCAAGACCTTCATCGCCGGGACCCGCGCCGCCGATCAGCTCCGCCAGCGCCGCATCGGCAAGGTGATCATCACCCGGCCGAACGTACCCTCGGGCCGGTCCCTGGGCTTCTTCCCCGGTACGCTGGAAGAGAAGATCGCTCCCTGGGTCGCGCCGCTGACCGAGACCATGAAGGAGCGCATGGGCGAGGCCGCCTTCGAGATCGCGGTGAAGACCGGCGACATCGAGGTCGTGCCCTTCGAGGTGATGCGCGGGCGCACCTTCAAGAATTGCCTCGTGATCCTCGACGAGGCGCAGAATACCACTACCGCCGAGATCAAGATGTTCCTCACCCGCATCGGCGACGACTGCCAGGTGATCATTAACGGCGACGTGTCCCAGACGGATCTTCGCGAGACGTCGGGGCTGCGCACCGTGATCCATCTGATCAAGAGCCGGATGATGCCGATCCCGGTAGTAGAATTTACCCTCGACGACATCGTCCGCTCGGGAATTTGTGCTGAGTGGGTGCGGGCTTTCGAGGAAACGAATCTCTGACTTGCGGGTTGTCTGCGGCGGGCCGGAACGGGGCCTGCCGCTCACTCCGGTGCGCGACCTCAGTTTCTCGGCATCCTGTGCGAGAGATCCAACCGGGTGCCGCGCTCGGACAAATGAAAATGGGAGTCTTCACGTGAGGAAACTGACCCTTGCCTTCGCCGTGCTCGCCTCGCTCGGCGGTGCCAGCCTCGCCACCTCCGCCTCGGCCGCGCCCATCGCGCCGATGGGCGTCACCGCCCCCGAGACCGTGTCCACCGTGCAGATGCGCATGGAGCGCCGGATGGAGCGTCGCATGATGCACCGTCGCATGGAGCGCCGCATGATGCGCCGGAACATGGAGCGCCGCATGATGCACCGTCGTATGGACCGTCGGATGATGCACCGGATGTGATCGGTCGCCCGATCTGACCACTCTGGAGAAGGGTCCCTCGTGGGACCCTTTTTCGTTGGGCGCCGGGCTGCCCTGCGTCGCGGCCGAGCAGCGCCTCGGGCCGCGGTCTGCTAGACAGCCTCTCCGTCGTGCCGGCGCGCGATCGAGCGGGGACCGCCGACCGTGACCTTTCAGACCTGGTGGCTGTTCCTCAGTGCCGTCTTCGTCCTGTCCGGGACGCCCGGACCGAACATGCTGCACATCCTGGCCCGCAGCGTCCGCGTCGGCCTGCGCCGCAGCCTGGCCGCCATGGCCGGGTGCCTGAGCGCGGTGATCCTGGTGCTGATCGCCTCGGCGGCCGGCCTAAGCGCCGTCCTCCAGGCTTCGCCGGTCCTGTTCGATGGCCTGCGCTATACCGGCGTCGCCTACCTGATCGTTCTCGGCATCCGGGCCTGGCGTGGGCAGGACGGGGCGCTGGGCATGCCGGGCGCGGAGGGGGCGCAGGCGCCGGTCGTCGGGCCGGCGCGCCTCTATCGCGACGGCCTGCTGATCGGCCTGAGCAACCCCAAACTCCTCCTCTTCGCCAGCGCCTTCCTACCGCAATTCGTCGAGCCGACGCGGCCGCAGGTTCCGCAATTCGCGATCCTCGTCGTCACCTTCGCCGGAGCGGAACTGTTCTGGTGCGCGGTCTACGCGCTGGGCGGGCGCCGGCTCGCCGCATCCCTGAGCCGCCCGGCGCTGCGGCGCGCCTTCGACCGGATCACCGGCGGGATCTTCCTCGGCTTCGGAGTCATGCTCCTCGGCACGCGCTGAACCGGGGCGCCTCAGTTCTTGGGCGTGGTGGAACCGGTGGTCTTCGGCGAGGCGGTCGCCGCCGCGGCGGCCTTCTGCACGGGCTTCGCAGCCTTCTCGTCGTTCGCCTTGCCGGCCTTGGCCGGGGCCAGCGCGGCGTGGGCCGCCTTCGCGGGGACGTGCTTCACGGGCGCCTTCGATGCGACGGGCTCCGGCTCGGCCGCGGCGATGGCCGGGACGGTGGCGGCGTCTGTCGCCGGGGTCGCCGGCGTGCCGTTGCTGAACAGGTTGCCCAGGAGCTTCCTGTAGGCGGCCGGGTCGCCCTCGGCATCGGCCACCATCACGCGGGCGGGCTTGGCCGGTTCGGCCACCACGGGCTCGGGCTTGGGCGCGGAGACGGCTCCCTTCCGGGCGAGGTTGGCGGCGGCCGCTTTGGTGGGGATCGGCGCGGCCGCCGCCATCATCACCGGGCGGCCCTTGGCGTCGACCTCGATCTCGCGCTCGCCGGCGGCCAGGCTCTCGGGACGGCTGACGTCGCCGAGCTTGTGCTGGGCGTAATCCTTCGGATCGTAGGGCAGTTCGGGCTCGGGCGTCGGCTTGCCGAGGCTCGCGAAGGTCAGAGTGTTGGCGGGCGTCTGCGGACCCCGGAACACCGGGTTCTGACTGCCGTCGTCGTAGACGAGGCGGGTGGCCGGGGTGCCCTTGGCGATCAACTCGGCGATCTCGCGGTTGTCGCGCTCGCGCTTCTCCGCCACCTGGGGCTCGACCTTCGGCGTGCAGGAGCCGGCCGCCGCATCGGCGCCGCCGAAGACGTACTTCGTCCCGCACAGGCCGACGCGCGGTTCATCGCGCAGGGCCTCGAAGTAGTCCGAGCCCTCCTTGAGGTTCTTCCAGAACGGGGCGTTGGGATCGTTGCGGAACTTGGCGATGTTGGAGGCCGTCATCCGGAACGGGTAGGACTGGAACTGGAACGCGCGCTGACCGCCCGCGAAGGAATCGCGCGCCAGGGCGTAGATCTCGCCCATCGACTCGTCGGTCATGGCAAAGCAGCCCGACGACGAGCAGGTGCCGTGCACCATGATGTAGTTGCCGGTGCGCCCGTTCGCCCGGTCGTAAGCGTTCGGATAGCCGGTGTCGAAGGACAGGTAGTAGGACGAGTTCGGGTTCATCTGACCCGGCGTGACCGTGTAGAAGCCTTCCGGTGCCTGCCGGTCGCCCTGCTTGGTCTTCGGGCCGAGCTGGCCCGACCAGCGGCAGATCGGAAAGGTCTTGAGGAGGGCGTACTGGCCGTTGGTGCCGCGCTTCCACACCTCCATCTCCGCTTCCCGCTTGTAGGCGCGGATCAGGATGGGGTCGTTCTGCGACATGCCCTTCTGCGCCATCAGCGCGAGGGTCTTGGGGGGCACCGGTGCAAGGGCCCGCAGCGGAACGCCACCGCCCGTCGATCCGTCCTGGCAGGCGCCGAGCGACAGGGCGATCAGAGCGAAACCGGCGGCCACGAATGGGCGCATAGCCATGGGGAACCTATCCTCAGTCACGCAGTCCCGGGCTCGCGCCCTGGCATGCCACTCCCCAACCCCTTAGCGTCGTTAAACTTACCCGGTTGTTACCGCAAGGCGACGCCATCCACGGCCCGGGCGGGATGTGGATTGCGGACATCACTGCCCCGACGGCCCGATCTCGCCGCATTTGGCGCCACGCCGGACGCGTTCGCGGAGAGTGGATTGATTCCGCAGGTTTTTCCCCGGCCACGTGCCGAGCGTGGGTATGGCGAAACCTTGGCAGAGCCCTCTGAACGAAAGTGCCGTTGGTTCCGTTGCCGAAATGCGACATAATGTCGCGGATTCAGAGCTTGCGACCGATCTCCAGGAACTTCGCCGCACGCCGATCGCGAATCTCGTCGGAACCGAGCCCCTGGAACTCGACCAGGGCGGTTTCGATGGCGGCTCCCGTCGCCGCGATGGCGGCCTCGCGTCCGCGATGGGCGCCGCCCGTGGCCTCGGGAATGATGCCGTCGATGATGCCGAGGCGCAGCAGATCCTGGGCGGTGATCTTCATGGCGGTCGCGGCATCCGAGGCCCGGCCCTGGTCGCGCCACAGGATCGAGGCCGCTCCCTCCGGAGAGATCACGCCGTAGATGGCGTGCTCCAGCATGAGCACCCGGTTGGCGGTGGCGAGGGCGATGGCGCCTCCCGAGCCGCCCTCGCCGATGACCACGGCGACGTTGGGCACGCCGAGGGCGAGGCAGGCCTCCGTCGAGCGGGCGATGGCCTCGGCCTGCCCGCGCTCCTCCGCCTCGATGCCCGGGAAGGCACCCGCGGTGTCGACGAAGGCGAGCACGGGCAGGCCGAAGCGGTCAGCGAGCTCCATCAGGCGGACGGCCTTGCGGTAGCCCTCGGGCTTGGCCATCCCGAAATTGTGCCGCAGGCGGGTCTCGGTGGTGGAGCCCTTCTCCTGGCCCAGGACGCAGACCGGCCGGCCGCGGAAGCGCCCGAACCCGCCGACGATGGCCTGGTCCTCGCCGAAGGCGCGGTCGCCGGCGAGGGGGCTGAAGTCGGTGATCAGCCCGGCGCAATAGTCGATGAAGTGCGGCCGCTGCGGATGCCGGGCGACCTGGGTCTTCTGCCAGGGCGTCAGGGCGGCATAGATGTCCGACAGGGCGGCGGCGGCCTTGGCCTCCAGGCGCCCGACCTCCTCGCTGATCGAGACCGCGCCGTCGCGGGCGGCCATGGCCCGGAGCTCCTCCAGCTTGGATTCGAGCTCGGCCACCGGCTTCTCGAAATCGAGATAGGAGCGCGTCACCGACATGGGTCAGGGATCCTTGTTCGTCGCCATCGCGCGCGCGGCGGCCGGGTCAGGGACGATCGCGGCGGAGAGCGTGCGGGAAAAGCCGCGACTGGGCGGGGGGTGTTGGCGAAGGAACTCCGCCTGTCAACCATCGAAGGGGTCCGGCCGGTCGGTCCCGACGGTGCGATGCCTGACAACGGACCCGCTTCGTCCGGTCCGCCGGATGGCGATCACCCCGGCCTTCGGTCATGGTGGCGTCACCCGCATCGGGCAACCATCGGTTGGGCGTTCGCCGGCCGGCGGGTCGGCCCCCGCGACGCGCGCAGGATGGAGTGTCCCGGCCGATGAGAGAGTTCCGCTCGTGACGACCTCTTCCGGCGGCACCAACGTCCTCGTACTCCAGGGCGGCGGGGCGCTCGGCTCCTATCAGGCCGGGATCTACGAGGCGCTGGCGGCCGACGGCCTCGGGCTCGACTGGGTGGCCGGCATCTCCATCGGCGCCATCAACGCGGCTCTCCTCGCCGGCAATCCGCCGGAGCGCCGGCTCGACCGCCTGAAGGCTTTCTGGGAGCTGGTCTCCTCCGGGGTGCCCGGAACTCCGTGGCTCCCGGGCGAGCGGGCGCGGGCGGCCTTCAACGAGGCGAGCGCCGGCTGGATCGCCGCCTTCGGCGTGCCCGGCTTCTTCAAGCCCAGATTCCCGCCCGCGACTTTCTTCCCCGCCGACGCGCCGGAGGCCCTCAGCTACTACGATACGGCGCCGCTCAGGACGACGCTGGAGCGCTTCGTCGACTTCGACCGCATCAATGCCGGCCCGGTCCGCCTGAGTGTGGGCGCGGTCAATGTCCGCACGGGCAACTTCGCCTACTTCGACAATCGCCGCGATCGCATCACCCCGGAACACATCATGGCCTCCGGGGCCCTGCCTCCGGGCTTCCCGCCGGTGACGATCGAAGGCGAGTCCTACTGGGACGGCGGCATCGTCTCGAACACGCCGCTGCAATACGTCCTCGACGTGGAGCGTGGGCGCGATCTCACCGTGTTCCAGGTGGACCTGTTCCCGGCGCGCGGAGTCATGCCGCGGTCGCTGGTCGATGCCGCCGAGCGCGAGAAGGACATCCGCTTCTCCAGCCGGACCCGGCTCAACACCGACATGAGCCTCGAGATCCGCAAGGCCAAGGCGGCCACGCGCAACCTCCTGGCCAAGCTGCCGCCGGAACTGGCCGACGATCCCGACGTCGCGTTCCTGAGGGACATCAGCCACGACAACGTCGTGACGATCCTGCAGCTGATCTACCGGCGCAAGGCCTACGAGCGGAACTCGAAGGACTACGAGTTCTCGCGCACGACCATGCTGGAGCATTGGAGCGCCGGGCTCGACGACATGCGGCGCTCCCTGCGGGCGCCCACCTGGCGCGACCGCCGGGCGGATACCGGCGGCATCGCCGTGTTCGACCTCACCCGCGACGGGGCGCACTGAACGGCCCCACCTTCCGAAGGGAGACACGCCCGTGACCCGCGACGAGATCCTTCAAGTCCCCTCGATGCCGGCCTTCAGCCCGAGCTATCCGCGCGGGCCGTATCGCTTCCTCCGGCGCGAATACCTCATCGTCACCTACGAGACCGATGCGGATGCCCTGCGCCGGGCGCTGCCCGAGCCCCTGGAGCCGCACCCGGACAACTTCGTCTACTACGAGTGGATGAAGATGCCGGATTCCTCCGGCTTCGGCGATTACGAGGAGAGCGGCTCGGGCGCCCTGGCCACCTTCGACGGCGAGCCCTGCAACTTCTCGATCCAGATGTATCTCGACGACGAGCCGCCGATCACGGCCGGCCGCGAGATCTGGGGCTTTCCGAAGAAGTGGGGCGTGCCCCGCCTCAAGCTGACCAAGGACACCCTCACGGGCACCCTGCACTACGACGACGAGCGGGTCGCGATGGGCACCATGACTTACAAGCACCGCAGCCTGGAACATGACCTGCCCGCCGTGAGGCAGGGCCTGGGCAAGCTCAACGTCAACCTCAAGCTGATCCCGGATGTCGGCGGCGGCCCGAAGATCGCGCAGCTCGTCGGCTATCGCCTGGAGGACATCACCGTCCACGGCGCCTGGGAGGGCGAGGCCCGCCTCCACCTGATTCCGCACGTGAACTGCCGGGTGGCCGACCTGCCGGTGCGCCGCATCGTCGGCGGCCGGCACATGGTTGTCGACTTCACATTGCCCTACGGGCAGGTGCTGCACGATTATCTCGCCTGACCGAACAGACTGTCCGCGTCGCGCTTCACCGGTCAGCCGGGCACGGCTCACGGATGGTGTTCGACCCCCCGAACGTCCGACGAACCCCCGCGTCGGACGAGCGCTTCCAAGGAGGCTTCCATGATCCTGAAATCCAAGACCGCCGTCGTCACCGGCTCCACCAGCGGCATCGGCCTCGCCTGCGCCCGGGCCTTTGCCAAGGAGGGGGCCAACATCGTTCTCAACGGCTTCGGCAAGGCGGAGGACATCGAGGCGGCGCGAGCCGGAATCGAGTCCGAGTTCGGCGTGAAGGCCGCCTATTCGCCGGCCGACCTGACCAAGCCGGGCGAGATCGAAGGGCTGATCCGCCTCGCGGAGGAGACCTACGGCTCCGTCGACGTGCTCGTGAACAATGCCGGCGTCCAGTACGTCTCGCCGATCGAGGACTTCCCGCCGGAGAAGTGGGAGCAGATCATCGGCCTGAACCTGTCCTCGGCCTTCTACACCATGCGGGCGGCGATCCCGGGCATGAAGCAGCGCGGCTGGGGGCGGATCATCAACACGGCCTCGGCGCACTCCATGGTCGCCTCGCCCTTCAAGTCGGCCTACGTGGCCGCCAAGCACGGGCTCGTCGGTCTGTCGAAGGCCGCGGCGCTCGAGGTTGCAACCCACGGCATCACGGTCAACTGCATCTCGCCGGGCTACGTCTGGACGCCCCTGGTCGAGAGCCAGATTCCCGACACCATGAAGGCGCGGGGAATGACCAAGGACGAGGTCATCAACGAGGTGCTGCTGAAGGCGCAGCCGACCAAGGCGTTCGTGACCATCGACCAGGTGGCGGCCCTGGCGGTGTTCCTCGCCTCCGACGCGGCGAGCCAGATCACCGGCGCGAACATGGCGATGGATGGCGGCTGGACCGCGCAGTAGGGCGGTCCCAGGGCGTCCCCGCCCCATCCGGGCGGGGACGCGGATCGGCTTAGCGGCGCCCGTGCAGCAGCAGGGCGAGGCCGTAGCCGACGGCCCCCGCAATCACGAGGGCGATGAACGGATTCTCCTCGACGCGATGGCCGACCACCCGGCCGCCGTCCCGCAGGTAGCCGCCGCCACGCTCGTAGGCGTCACCGGCGTAGTCCGAGACGTTGTCGGCGACGTCGCGCAGGGTGTCCTTGGCCTGCCCGTAGATGTCCTGCGCGCGGCCCTCAACCTCGCGATAGCGGCCCTCGGCCGAGCTGCGCGACGACCCCGCGAGGTCTCCCGCGGCGCTCTGAACCTTGCCGCCGAGCTCCTTGGCGGTGCCGACGATGCGATCCGTATCGACCATGGTCTCTCTCCTGAACGCGGATGATGCGGGCCACCCGTCCGGGGTCGGGGGTGCCCGCATCCGACGTTCACAGAACGCCCGACGGCGCGAAGGGGACCCATGCGGCGGGTGAAATTCTTCCGGTGTCGGCGAAGGATCGCGCGGCGTCCCGCTCAGCGGCCTGCGCGGCTGCGCACCACGAGACGGCGCGCCACCTCGGCGCAGCCCTGGGCGAGAGCCTCCTCGGGGGCTTGGCGTCGCGGCCGCACGGGCGCCTTCGCCGGCCGCCGTGTCCGGGGCGGCAGCGGGATGTGCACGAACAGCGCCGGTGGACCTTCGCGCAGGACGCGGAAATAGGCGGCGTTGCAGAGGTAGCGTCCCGCATTCCGCGAGGGGGTCGCGGCGATCCCGTGCCTGCGCAGCGCCGCGAGCGCGGGAATCGCCGCGGACGAGCGGCGCGCGGGCGGACCCTCCGTCTCGAGGGTCAGGCGCGACGCGATCCGTCCGGAGGCATCGGGGAAGAGCCGGCTGGTGCGGTTGCGGCCCTGCAATTCCACCCGAACCCGCTTGGCGCGGGTCGCGACGCCGAGCATCAGGATCGCGGCCGGTGCCCGGGCGAGCACCGGCTCCAGCAAGTCGGGAATCGCCGCGTAGGTGGTGCGCAGGATCAGCACGCGCACCGGGGTGCCGCCGAGCTTCGGGCGAACGAGCGCGCCGATCCGTCGGGCCAGGGCCGCGCTCGGATTGCGGGGCACGCCGGGAAACGGACCGAAGCCGGTGATCAGCAGCGGCCCCGCCATGCAGGTCAGAGACCGATCAGCGTGGCGATGGCCTCCGCCCCGGCGGCCGGCGAGGCTTCCCCGCGCCCGACCGCGGCCTCGGCCTCGGCCGTCTGCCGGCGGACGTCGGCCGAGCCGACGAGGCGCTGGTGAAGGCGCTCGTGCACGAGGGCCCACATCCACTTCACGTCCTGGGCCCGGCGCTTCGTGGCGATCTCGCCCGTGGCGGTGAGCTTGTTGCGGTGGTCGACGATCCGCTCCCACAGGCCGTCGAGACCCTTGTTGTTCAGGCCCGAGATCGTGACCACCGGCGGCGTCCAGGTCGCGCTCGGCGCGGAGAGGATGTGCAGCGCCGCGCGGTACTCGGAGGCGGCGGCGCTGGCCCGGCGCTCGCCCTCGCCGTCGTCGGCCTTGTTCACCGCGATCATGTCGGCGAGTTCGAGGATGCCCTTCTTGATGCCCTGGAGCTCGTCGCCGGCCCCCGGCAGCATCAGGACGAGGAAGAAATCGGTCAGGTCCGCCACCGCCGTCTCGGACTGGCCGACGCCGACGGTCTCCACCAGGATCACGTCGAAGCCCGCCGCCTCGCAGAGCAGCATGGTCTCGCGGGTCTTGGCCGCGACGCCGCCCAGGGTGCCAGAGGAGGGGGAGGGCCGGATGAAGGCGTTGGGATCGAGGGCGAGACGCGCCATCCGGGTCTTGTCGCCGAGGATCGAGCCGCCGGTGCGGGTGGAGGAGGGGTCGACGGCGAGGACCGCCACCTTGTGCCCCGCCGCCGTCAGGTTGGCGCCGAGCGCATCGATGGTGGTCGACTTGCCGACGCCGGGCACGCCGGTGATGCCGACGCGGATCGCCGTGCCGGTCTGGGGCAACACCGCGTCGATGAGGCCGCGCGCCGCCGCCCGGTGGTCGGGCCGCTTCGATTCGGCAAGCGTTATCGCCCGCGCCAGGGCGGCGCGGTCTCCGGCGAGCAGCCGCTCGCGCAGGGCATCGATGTCGAGGACGGGAGCGGGGGAGGCGGCCATGGCTGTCTTCTTTGCCGGTCCGGCCGGGGTTCGTCGAGGGGGGCGGCCCTGTGTGCGGGCGCTTCCCCCGCAAACCGGCGTGATCCGGGGCGCGTCCCGCCATGTGGGCTAAGGGCCACAGGGCCGCCTCTGCCCGCAATCCACATCGCTACGGCCACGCTCCCGCCCCGCCATGGTCACGATCCTGATCGACAGGGTACTGACGCGTTGCGCCCGTCCCGGGGCCACCACGTTCAGGGCCGCCTTGCACGACATGATCCGACCCATGATCCGACCTCAGCCTCCCACCCGTCGCGCGCTGCTGCGCTTGGCCGCCCTCTCGGGGGTGGCCGGGCTCGCGCCGGGCCTGGCCGGCTGCGTCGCCGACGGCCTCGTCACCGATGCCGCGGGCGGGGGCGCGCCGGAGCGGCAATCCGCCCTCGACGTCAGCCCGGTCCTGCTCGTGGCCACCACGCGCAAGCCCGCCGGCTCGCCGCCGAAGAGCCCGTACTTCACCTCCGAGCGCGGCCGCGGCCTCAGCTTCGCCGAGGTGCGCCTGTCGGCGCCCGACCGCTCGCTGATCGGCAAGGTCTCCTCCGTGGTGACCGGCGACTGGGCCGTGACGGCGGTGCCGCAGGTCGAGACGGGAGCGGGGGCCGCCGGCGCCTTCGCCCAGGCCGCCCTGGGGCGCGACGTGCTGATCTACGTTCACGGCTACCGCGAGAGCTTCCAGTCGGCGGCGGTGAGCGCGGCCAAGCTCTCCGACGGCATCCGCTTCCGCGGGGCCTCGGCCCTGTTCACCTGGCCCTCGGCCGCCGCGACCTTCGACTACGGCTACGACCGCGAGAGCGCCCTGTGGTCGCGCGACGGCTTCGAGGACCTCCTGAAGGCCCTGGCGAACTCCTCCTCGGGCGGGCGCATCAACATCGTCGCGCATTCCATGGGCACCCTGCTGACCCTGGAGACCCTGCGCATGCTGCGGGCCGAGGCCGGCGAGGCCGCCATGGCCCGCATCGGCGCCGTGGTGCTCGCCGCGCCCGACATCGACATCGACCTCTTCACCAGCGCGGTGGAGCGGATGGGGCCGGACGTGCACAAGATCACGGTGATCTCGTCGACGAACGACCGGGCACTGGAACTCTCCGGTGCCATCGCGGGCGGCATTGTCCGGGCCGGCGCGGCCGACCGCGAGCGCCTCGAAGCCCTCGGCGTGCGCGTGGCCGACGCCTCCGATTACGGCGGCGGCCTGATCAACCACGACCTGTTCCTGTCGAATCCCGACGTGCAGGGCGTGGTCAAGCGGGCGATCGCCCGGGCGAGCGGCGGGGCCTGAGGCCCGGCCACCCACGGCGAACCGGCCGCCCCGCGCCCGGGCCTTGGCCTGCGCCCCGTTCGCCCCTACACGGACGGCGGCCCCGAGGCCGCAGACAACAAGGATTCGCGATGTTCACACTCGAGATCGATGGCGTGGCCATCGCGGTCATCAACGGCTCCGAGGAGGTCGCCAACGACCTCTTCACCTGCGATGGCTTCAAGGACGACATCCAGACCATGAAGAGCGACGGCAAGGTGCTGTGGAACGGCACCTCCCCGCTCAAGGTCCGGGCGGCCACCGAGGAGGAGATCGAGATCTTCGAGGACGCCCTCGCCGAGGACGACTCCGAGGAGGACGAGCCCTACGAGCCGGATGCCCGCCATGCCGAGGCCTCGAACGACGACGAGGCGGACGACGAGGACGATGCCGACATCGTGTTCCTGGTCGACATCGACGAGGATGGCGGCCTCGATTCCTGATCGGCTGCGCGGAAGCCCCGGCCCGGGATCTCAGCCCCGGGGCGGGGTCGCGCCCGGCGCCGGCCGCACCCCCTTGATGGGGATCAGCCCCGGCGGAACCGGTCCTTCGCTCGCCGACCGGGCCGGAGCGGCACGCGCCGGTTCCGGCCTGACGGCCTCGGGCTTCGAAACATCCGGCTTGGAGACATCGGGCCTGGCCGCTTCCGGCTTCTGGGCCGGGCTCCGGCCGGTCTCGGGCCGGGCTGGGCTGGGCGGGCTCGGGGCCGCCTTCGGCTTCGGAGGCACGATCGTCCCCGTCGCCGCCACGTCCGGCATCGGCACCGCCGGGCTGTCGATGCCGTAGATGTCGTCGCGAAAATGGGCGCGGCCGTCCGGGGTCGCGTAGCCGGTGAGGTACACGAAGGTCACCGGGATCTGCTTGGGCAGCTTGATGTCGAGGCGCTCGTTGGTGGCGATGCTGGTCTCGATCTCGATCGGACCCCAGGTCGAGCCGGGACCGTTGGGGCCGGGCGTTCCCTCGAGCAACCAGCCGGCGAGTTCCTTGACCTGCGCGACGCGCACGCAGCCATGCGAGTGGAACCGCACTTCGCGGGCGAACAGCGACTTCGACGGCGTGTCGTGCATGTAGACCGCCTGCTTGTTCGGCATGTCGATGCGCACCTGGCCCAGGGAGTTCTCCAGGCCGGAATCCTGCCGCAAGGTGTAGTTGGCCGCCTTCTCGCTCGACCAGTCGATGGCGGTGGGGTCCACCTCCACGCCGCCGGGGCCGAGGATGCGGATGCGCTCCCGGGCGAGATAGCCGGGGTCCTTGCGCATCTTGGGGATGATCTCCTTCTTGATGATGGAGACCGGCAGGGTCCAGGTCGGGTTGAGGTTCACGTCGGTGATGCGGGCCTCGATCCGCGGCGTCGCCTTATCGGGCTTGCCCACCACCGCCACGTAGCGGCGCACCACGACCCCGCGGTCCACCGCCTCCACCGTGGCCGAGGGAATGTTCACCACCACGTAGCGGTCGCCGTAGGCGAAGTTCGAGCCGATCTGGCGCGCGGCCGAGGCTGCGAGCTGGCGCTGGCGGGTCGCCGCCGGCACGTTGAGGGCCGCCACCGTCTGGCGCCCGATCAGCCCGGTCTCCGGCAGGCCGTGGCGAGCCTGGAACGCCTTCACCGCCGCCACCAGGGGGGCGTCGAACTGGTCGCTCATCGGGGCATCGGCGGCCAGGTCGCCGACGAGCGCGAGGTGCTTGCGCAGGGCCGGGATGGATGGGTGGCCGGCCCCCGGCTTGAGCACGAGATCGACGGGCAGGGCGCTCCAGCCGCCGGCATCGACCATGGCCTGGTAGCGGTCGGCCATCCGCAGGGTGTCGAGGAAGGTCGAGGGACTCAAGGTCGGTACCGGGTCGGCGGAGACCCGGGCCACCACCAGCGGCGGCAGCTCGCGCGACTTCTTGGCCGGGGCGGCCGGGGCGGGCGTCGCGTCGGCCGCGCTCGGGGCGATGGCCTGCAGGGCGGGGGTCGCCGGAGCGGTGGTCGTGAGACTCTCGACCTTCGGGGGCTTCGCGGGCGCCGGGTTGTCCGGCGCGCCGGAGACCTGCGCCGTCGCGGCCCCGCCCAGAGCCAGGAGGAGGGCCAGGGGCGACAGGCCCGCGCGGAGGCGGTGCGGGCGGAGAGCGACGGTCCTGTGGCGCGAAAGCATCGCGAACCTTTCGAGTGGAATATCTCCCCGACCATGCGCACAGAGGGTTACCAATCTCCTGCCGTGCGGTGACGGCGGCCGGCGCACGCCCTAACTCCCGCCGCGAAGCGGCAGAGGAGCAGCGGCCATGACCAACCATCCGGCAATTCAGGCGGGGCGGACTGCCGTCGTCACCGGGGCCGCGAGCGGCATCGGCCGCGC
The DNA here is from genome assembly GCF_053345175.1 of Methylobacterium sp. M6A4_1b. Classification (NCBI taxonomy): domain Bacteria; kingdom Pseudomonadati; phylum Pseudomonadota; class Alphaproteobacteria; order Hyphomicrobiales; family Methylobacteriaceae; genus Methylobacterium; species Methylobacterium sp. M6A4_1b. Next base: position 64,977 of record NZ_JBKEZQ010000010.1, on the reverse strand, counting down.
GGCCGCCCGGCGCCTCGCGGCGGCCGGGATGCGGGTCTGGCTCGCCGACCTGCCCGGCGAGGCGCTGGAGGCCGCGCGTGCCGAGGTCGCGCGGAGCGGAACGGCGGCATCCGTCCACGCGATGGCCACGGACGTGTCGCGCCCCGAGGCCTTCGCGGCCCTGAGCGCGGCGGCCTGCGCCGAGGGGCCGCCGGCCTTGGTCCTTCTGAATGCCGGGATCGAGGCCGGGGGGCGGCTGTTCTCCGATGCCGAGACCTGGCACCGCATCCTCGACACCAACCTCTGGGGCGTGATCAACGGCATCCAGGCCTTCGCGCCGGCGATGATCGCAGGCACGGAGCCCGGCGCCATCGTGGTCACGGGCTCGAAGCAGGGCATCACCACGCCGCCCGGCAACACGCCCTACAACGTCTCGAAGGCGGGGGTGAAGGTCGTCGCCGAAGCCCTCGCCCACGACCTGCGCGCGCGTGACGGCTCCCGGGTCTCCGTCCACCTGCTCATCCCGGGGTTCGTCTATACCGGCCTGACGCGGGCGCGCGGCGTCACCGAGAAACCCGCCGGCGCCTGGACGCCCGACGAGACGGTGGATTTCCTGCTCGACGGGATGGAGCGGGGCGACTTCTACATCCTCTGCCCCGACAACGAGACCACCCGGGCCCAGGACGAGAAGCGCATCGCCTGGGCTGCCGGCGACATCATCGAGAACCGCCCGGCGCTGTCGCGCTGGCACCCGGACCATTCCGAGGCGTTCAAGCGCTTCACCGGTTCGTAATAGGGTGCCGTCCCGCACGCCGCGCAGGTGGCGGATGCCTTGCATAGCGCTGCGGGGAAGCCGACACAGCGGTGGCGATTCTTCGCGGTCGGCTTCTTGCCGCACAGCCGCGTGCAGCATGACCCGCGGACCGACCGCGAACCGAACGACTTGCAAACCGAACGGGAGCCACCCTTGGCCACCATCATCCCCGTCGCCTCCTTCGACTGCGTCGTGTTCGGCGCCACCGGCGACCTGACGACGCGCAAGCTGCTTCCGGCCCTCTACTATCGCTTCAAGGATGGGCAGATTCCGGGAACGAGCCGGATCATCGGCGCCTCGCGCTCGGAAATGAGCGCCGAGGCGTTTCGCGAGCGCGCCCGCGACGCGGTCAAGCGCTTCGTGCCGGCCGGGGACATCAGCGAGGACAAGCTCGCCGCCTTCCTCGACCATCTCGACTACGTCGCGGTGGACGGGGCCGGCGATGACGGCTGGGAGGACCTGGCCGCCAAGCTCGCCGAGCGCCCGGATCAGGTGCGGCCCTACTACCTCGCCACCTCGCCCGACCTCTACGGCTCGATCTGCCAGAACCTGTCGAAACACGGCCTGATCGGCGACAAGTCCCGCGTCGTGCTGGAGAAGCCGATCGGCAAGGACCTGAAATCCGCCCGCGCGATCAACGACGCCGTCGGCAAGGTGTTTCCGGAAGAGCAGATCTTCCGCATCGACCACTATCTCGGCAAGGAGACGGTGCAGAACCTGCTGGCCCTGCGCTTCGCCAACACCATCTTCGAGCGCCTCTGGACGGCGGACGTCATCGACCACGTCCAGATCACGGTCGGCGAGACCGTGGGCGTCGAGGGCCGCGCCGGATACTACGACACCTCGGGCGCCCTGCGCGACATGGTGCAGAACCACATGCTGCAGCTCCTCTGCCTGATGGCGATGGAGAGCCCGCTCTCGCTGGAGGCCAACTCGGTGCGCGACGAGAAGCTGAAGGTCCTGCGCGCCCTCAAGCCCATCACTCCGCACGATGTGCAGACCGTGACGGTGCGCGGGCAGTACGCGGCCGGCGCCATCGGCGGCAAGCCGGTGGACGGTTACCGCACCGATCTCGGCAACGGCGCCGACAGCCGGACCGAGACCTTCGTCGCCCTGAAGCTCGAGGTGCAGTCCTGGCGCTGGGCCGGGGTGCCCTTCTACCTGCGCACCGGCAAGCGGCTGCCCCAGAAGCTCTCCGAGATCGTGGTGCAGTTCCGCGCCTCGCCGTTCTCGATCTTTCCGGCCGAGTCCTTCGGGCGCGAGCCCAACCGCCTCGTCATCCGGCTCCAGCCGGAGGAAGGGATCAAGCTGGAGGTCATGACGAAGGACCCGGGACCCGGCGGCATGCGCCTGCGGCCGACCAACCTCGACATCTCCTTCGAGGAGACCTTCAAGCAACGCTACCCAGACGCCTACGAACGCCTGCTCATGGACGTGGTGCGCGGCAACGCCACCCTGTTCATGCGCCGCGACGAGGTCGAGGTGGCCTGGGCCTGGGCCGACTCCCTGCTCAAGGCCTGGGCCGACAGGCCCGAACCGCCGCGCCCCTACGCCGCCGGCAGCTGGGGACCCACCGCCGCCATCGCGCTGATCGAGCGCGATGGCCGGACCTGGCACGAGGAGATCCGCTGAGCGGCCCCCGCCCGATCGACGCGAAGGGGCGGCTCGGGCAGATCCATGCGGCGCCTGAGCGCCGGCCCCGCGCCGCTACCCCGAAGGGATCGAGCGCCGAAGGGATCGTGCGGATCTGCCAGGAGGCCTGTGCGCAGAACAGGGGTATAGTTCCGAACTCCCTCGACAGGTTCCAGTCGAGGGATTACCAAAGGGGAGTATTTTTCATTCCTGCTGCAGACGTCGCGGACCCATGAACAAGATCGAGACGGGCCTCGGCATCAACCGGCGCTATCTCCACGATGAAGTCGTCGATCGAATGCGCGACCTCATCCGCTCGGGTGAGCTGGAACCTCGCGCGCGGATCAACGAGAGCGAGCTGACCGAGCGCTTCGGCATTTCCAGAACGCCCCTGCGCGAGGCGATCAAGATCCTCGCCACCGAGGGCCTGCTGGAACTGCTGCCGAACCGCGGGGCGCGGGTCGCGAGCCTGTCGCAATCCGAGATCGAGGAGATGATCGAGGTCATCGCCGGTCTGGAGGCGACGGCGGCCGACCTCGCCTGCCGCATCATCACAGATGCGGAGATCGACCGGATCTCGCGCGATCACGACGCGATGGTTGCGGCCTGGCGCGCCGGCGAGGAGGGGGTCTACTTCGCTCTCAACCGGGAAATCCACGAGGCCATCATGCGGGCCAGCCGCAACGCCACGCTCGGGAGCATCTACGACAGCCTCTCGGGCCGTATCCAGCGCTCACGCTACGCCGTGCACCAGACGGCGGAGCAATGGGAGCAATCAGTGGCCGAGCACGAGCGGATGATCACCCTGCTGCGCGCCCGCGACGGTGAGGCGCTGGCTCCGCTCATGCGCGCCCACATCCGCGCCCGGACCCCGGTGATCGCCGAGAATTTCGGTGCCTCCAGCCCCGAGGCCTCCGGCTCGGCGGCCTGAGACCGTCCATCCTGAGCCGTTTGCGGGCCGATCGGTCCGGACCGAGGGTAGGAGCCGGGGCGGTGCCATGCTCCGGCCCGGCCCTCCGCCGCGAGGCGAGGCCCCTAGTTCCAGGTGTGCAGCACGGTGCGCCAGCCCTCGGGACCGCGCTCCATCACGTTGACCCAGTTGCCCTCGACCTTCTTCTTGGCCCCACCCTCGCCGGGTCCGTTCATCTCCCAGCGCCCGGACAGCACGAGGACGTCGCCCTTTTCCCGCGCGGATTGGACGGTGATCTTGTGATCGTCGAAGCCCTTGGCCTTCACGCCGGAGAAGAATTTCCTGATGTCGGCCGGTCCCGAAACCGCCGCGCCCTTCGGGATCACCTGCGCGTCCGGTGCATAGAGCGTTGCCAGGGTGTCCATGTCGCCGCTGTTGTAGGTCCTGTCCCAGGTGTCGGCGGCGCTGCGTCCTGCCGAGGCGGCGGTCTCGGCGCGGGCCGCTACGGGCAGAACGAGACACACGGTCAAAGCCGCACCGAGAAGTTGTCCGGTTGTCAGCATAGATACCTCCCCCGCGAGATCAGGTCGACGCGAATCGCGCGAGAGATTTGGCAACTCAAATCTTCGCAAGTAAAGAAGTTTTGCGAAGACTTTCGTGTTTTGGCCTTTCGCTCGGGGAATCGGTTCAGGCGGCCCGGACCGTGCCGAGGAATCGCGTCAATTCCTGCGTCAGATGCTCGGCTTCGCGGGAGAGTTCCGAGGCCGAGGCCAGAACTTGGGACGCGGCCGCGCCGGTTTCCTCGGCCGCTCCGGCGACTCCGGAGATATTGGCCGTGACCTCCCCGGTCCCGGTGGCCGCCTCGCTCACGTTGCGCACGATCTCCTGGGTCGCCGCGCCCTGCTCCTCCACCGCCGCCGCGATCGAGGTCGCCACGTCGCTGATCTCGCGGATGCGCCCGCTGATGCTCTCGATCGCGGTGACGGCCTGGCCGGTGGAGCCCTGGATGCGGCCGATCTGGCCGCTGATCTCCTCGGTGGCCCGCGCCGTCTGGTTGGCGAGTTCCTTGACCTCGGCCGCGACCACGGCGAAGCCGCGGCCGGCCTCGCCGGCGCGGGCCGCCTCGATGGTGGCGTTGAGGGCGAGCAGGTTGGTTTGGCCGGCGATGCTCGCGATCATGGCGACCACGTCGCCGATCCGCGCCGCGGCCGCGCTCAGTTCCTGAACCTGTGCGGCGGTCCGGGCGGCTTCGTCCACCGCCCGCTGGGCGAGCTGGGTCGAGCCGTCGACCTGACGGCCGATCTCCTGGACGGAGGCGCCGAGCTGCTCGGCGGCCGCCGCCACCATGCCCACGTTGGAGGCCGCCTGGTCCGCTGCCGCCGCGACGGTGCTCGATTGGTGTGCCGTCTCGGAGGCGGTGCTCGCCATGCTCTGAGCCGTGCCGCGCAACTGGCCCGCCGCCGTGGTCACCCGGCCGAGAATGCCGCCGACGGCGCCCTCGAAACCGTCCGCCATCTCGCGCATCGCGACCTTGCGCTGCGCCTCGGCGCCGGCGCGGGCGAGGTGGGTCTCCTCCTCCAGGGCGCGGCTGCGCAGGAGATTGGCCCGGAAGGTCTCGAGGGTGTCGGCCATGGCGCCGATCTCGTCCTGGCGGCCGACGCTGGGGATCTCGGTCCGCGCGTCGCCATCGGCCACGCGCCGCATCGCCGCCGTCATCGCGCCCAGCGGCCGGGTGATGCCGCGGATCGTGTAGGCCATGGCGGCGAGTGCCATCAGGACGGACAGCCCGAGCATGATCTGGGTGGTCCGCACGGCGCTCGCCTGCTCGTCGCGCGCCGCAGCCTTGGCGGCCTCGCCGGCCTCGCCGTTGAGGGTGACGAGCTTGCGCATGGTGGCGCTGGTGGCGAGGTAATTGGCGTTCATCGAACCCCGGAACAGGGTCAGGACGTCGTCGCGCCGGGCCGGGTCGATGGCCTGGAGCTGGGTCCAGTCCTGGCCCATCTGGGCGAGCTTGGCGCTCACCTCGTCGTAGAGGGCGGTTTCCTCGCGCGAGTTCACCAGTGCCTTGTAGGCGACGCGCCGGGACTCGAGTTCCTTGGCCAGGGTCGCGGCCTGGGCGACGCTGTTGGTGCGCTCCTCGGCGGTGTCGGCGACGACGTAGCGGAACTGCCAGAGGCGGATCCGCATCACCAGGGCGTTCATCGCGTGTGCGGCATCGACTGAGGGGAGGGCGTTGTCGGACAGCACCGCCATGCGGTCTCCGATGGCATCCATCTTCGACAGGGACAGCAGGCCCTGTCCCGCGGTGATGATGGCCAGCATGCCGAAGAGGCCGATCAGTGTCGATTTGAGCGAAAAGCGCATGGGAAGGACCGCGTGGCGAAGAGGTGCGTCGTCGAATAATCGACCTCCCTTAAGATTGACTTGCGCGCCACGTCAGTACAACCAATGATTGCTCTACCGTTTCTCGTAATGACTTTGATGGCAAGCCCGCTCGGCCGTCAGGCCGCCGCATTGATCGAGCGCAGACCGGCCACGAGATCCGAGAAACGGTCGCCCTGGACGATGACGTGCGCCCGCAACCGGTCGGAGGCACCCGCCTCGTCGCCCGATACGATGGCGGCGACGATGGCCTCGTGTTCGGCCAGCGACTGGCCGAGACGGTTGCGGGCCCGCAACTGGAGGCGGCGGAAGGGAGCGAGCCGGCGATGCAGCTGGCGCGCCTGCTCCTCCAGGAAGCTGTTCCGGCAGGCCCGATAGACCACCGTATGGAAGATGTAGTTCTCCGCATAATAGGTCTCGGGATCGGCGGCGGCGGCCGAGGCGGCGCAGGCCGCCAGGGCCGCCTTGAGAGCGGCCTCGTCGTCGGGAACGAGCCGGCGCGCAGCCAGCCGGCCGCAGGAGGCCTCGATCTCCGCCATCGTCTCGAACATCGCGATCAGGAGCTGCGGATCGGGGGCGCTGACGATCGCTCCACGGCGGGGTTTGATCTCGACGAGGCCGGTCATCGCCAGTTGCAGCAGCGCTTCGCGGATCGGCGTACGCGAGACCCCGAAGCGCTCGGCGAGCTCCGTCTCGTCGAGCCGTGCGCCGATCGAGAGGCGTCCGTCCACGATCTCGGTCTCGATGGTCTGCCTGAGGCGGCGCGACTGGTTCATGCGCTGAGGTCCCGGCTCGTTTTTAATCCCGCCGACTCGCAAAAATCAGGCGTCCACTATTATTCGATCGCATTGACAAAATATACAAGACGTCGTCTCATGTATATCGAAACGGCAGCGCAGTATAAATGGTGCGCCGCAAAACGATGCGGCCGGGCACCGGCCCAGGGAGAGACACGCCATGATGCTGACACGCCGTGCCCTCGTCGCCGGCGGCCTCGCCGCCCCCGCCATCCTGTCCCTGGGCTCGCGCGCCCGGGCCGCCACCACCCTGAAGCTCTCGCACCAATTTCCCGGCGGCACCATCGACGAGGGTGATTTCCGCGACCGCATGTGCCGCAAGTTCGCGATGGCGCTGGCCGAGCGTTCGAAGGGCGCCCTGGAAGTACAGGTCTATCCCGGCTCGTCGCTGATGAAGACGAACGCCCAGTTCGCGGCCATGCGCAAGGGCGCCCTCGACCTGTCGCTCTACCCCTCGCCCTACGCCGGCGGCGAGGTGCCGGAGCTGAACATCGGCCTGATGCCGGCGCTGGTGAGCTCCTACGAGCAGGCCATCGCCTGGAAGAAGGCGCCGGTGGGCCGAAAGCTCACCGAGATCCTGGATTCCAAGGGCATCATCCTCGTCTCCTGGGTCTGGCAGGCCGGCGGCGTCGCCAGCCGCGAGCGTCCCCTCTACGCGCCGGCCGACGCGAAGGGCCTCAAGGTCCGGGGCGGGTCGCGCGAGATGGACCTGATGATGAAGCAGGCCGGCGCAGCGACCCTGTCGATTCCCTCCAGCGAATCCTACGCCGCCATGCAGACGGGCGCCTGCGATGCGGTCATCACCTCGTCCACCAGCCTGATCTCGTTCCGCCTGGAGGAACTCGGCAAGGCCCTGACCTCGGGTCGCGAGCGCTCCTACTGGTTCATGCTCGAGCCGCTCATGATGTCGAAGCTCGCCTTCGAGCGCCTTCCCAAGGACCAGCAGGACCTCATCATGGCCATCGGCGCCGAGCTCGAGCCGTTCGGGCAGGCCGGCGCCAAGGCGGACGACACCAAGGTTGAGGAGATCTTTTCCAAGGCCGGCGCCAAGGTCCAGAACCTCGACGAGAAGACTCTGGGCCAGTGGCGCGACATCGCACGGGACACGGCCTGGAAGGACTTCGCGGGCAAGTCCGCCGGCTGCGCCGAGCTCCTCAAGCTGGCGGAGCAGGTGTCGTGAGCCACGCTTTCGACGCGGCTTCGGCCGCCGCCGAGACGCACGCCGTGTCCGAGCCCCGGGTTCCGGGGCTCCTCGGCACCATCGACCGGGCCCTGAAGGGGGTCAACCAGGTCATCATGCTGCTGGGGGGCATCGCCCTCGTCTGCGCCTGCCTGGTGCTCAGCTACAGCGTCGTGATCCGCTACGTCCTGCACGAGCCCACCGACTGGCAGGACGAGATGGCGGTGTTCCTCATCGTCGGCGCCACCTTCTTCTCGGCCGCGGCCGTGCAGGCCAAGCGCGGCCACGTGGCGATCGAGGCCCTCACCGGCCTGCTCTCGCCGCGCGTCAACCGCGCCCGCCTGCTGATGGCGGACGTCATCAGCTTCGTCTTCGTGGCGTTCTTCGCCTGGAAGAGCTGGACCCTGCTCCACGAGGCCTGGGTCGACGGCCAGGTCTCGCAGTCGAGCTGGGGGCCGCCGCTCTGGATCCCCTATGTCCTGATGGCGATCGGCATGACCCTGCTCGGCATCCAGTTCGCCCTGCAGATCGCCGAGGAGATCCTCTACGGCGCCGAGAAGGCCGGCTGGGCGAACCCGAAGATCGGCCTCGGGGCCGATCTGAACCGCGACACGCCGGCGCGCGCCGGCCTCACGCCGGAAGGCACCCGGCCCCTGGCCGATCCCCTCGCCAACACCGTGCCGGACACGAAGGTCACCGGGAGGCACCCATGAGCGTCGCGGCCATCGGCTTCCTCTACGCGGGCGCAACCCTGAGCGCGATGCTCGCCGGCATCCCCATCGCCTTCGCCCTGGGCTTCGTCGCCCTGGCCTTCATGTACGTCTTCATGCCCGGCGCCTCCCTCGATACGGTGGCGCAGAACGTCTACGAGGAGATGGCCTCGATCACCCTGCTGTCGATCCCCCTCTTCATCCTGAAGGGCGCGGCGATCGGGCGGTCCAAGGCCGGCCAGGACCTCTACTCGGCCATGCATGCCTGGATGCACCGCATCCCCGGCGGTCTCGGCATCGCCAACGTCTTCGCCTGCGCGCTCTTCGCCGCCATGGCGGGCTCGAGCCCGGCGACCTGCTCGGCCATCGGTTCGGCCGGCATCCCGGAAATGCGCAAGCGCGGCTACTCGCCGGGATTCGCCGCCGGCATCATCGCGGCGGGCGGCACCCTCGGCATCCTGCTGCCGCCCTCGATCACCATGATCCTCTACGCGGTGGCGGCCGAGCAGTCGCTGGGCCGCCTGTTCCTGGCCGGCATCGGGCCGGGTCTGCTGCTGGTCGGCCTGTTCGCGACGTGGTCGGTCTACCGCTTCCGCTCGGAATACGCCGCCGCCAAGGTGGCCTACGAGCGCCACGGCACGCCTTCCGCCATCCTGGCGGAGGACACCTACAGCATGCGCCAGCGCTTCTCGACGCTGCCGCGGGTGCTGCCCTTCGTCATCCTGCTGACCGGCGTGATGGTGGCGCTCTACGGCGGCTACGCCACCCCGTCCGAGACGGCGGGCCTCGGCGGCCTCCTGGCGCTGGGTCTGATCGCGGTCATCTATGGCGTCTGGCGGCCGCGCGACGTCAGCCCGATCCTGACCGCGACCCTACGGGAATCGACCATGCTGATGCTCATCATCGGCATGTCGCTCCTCTACGCCTACGTGATGAGCTACCTGCACATCTCGCAATCGGCGGCGGCCGCCATCGTGGCGATGCAGCTCTCGCCCTGGGTGCTGCTGGTGACGATCCTCGGCCTCGTGATCCTGCTCGGTTTCTTCCTGCCGCCGGTCTCGATCATCCTGATGACGGCGCCGATCATCCTGCCGCCGCTCAAGACCGCCGGGTTCGACCTCGTCTGGTTCGGCGTCGTGATGACCATCACCATGGAGATGGGCCTGATCCACCCGCCGGTGGGCCTCAACATCTTCGTCATCAAGAACATCGCCCCCGACATCCCGCTGAAGGACATCATCTGGGGCACGCTGCCCTTCGTGATCCTGATGGCGGTGGCGATCCTGATCCTCTGCCTCGTGCCCGGCATCGCCATGTGGCTGCCGAACTGGCTCCTGCCCACCACGCGGTGAGGGCCGGCGACCCTGCGGAACGAACCCGCCCTCGGACGGGGCGCGCGACAGGCCGAGGCCGTCGCGCGCCCCGTCCGGGGGCGCTGCGTTTGGTGGACCCGAAGCGTCCCTGGATCACCGGATCAGAGGAAAATGTGCGCCTTTAATCCTTTGAACACGGGTTGTTAACGAAGCGGTAACCATACCGGGCATCAATGGTCTGGTAAGGAATCGCGAGAGCCCGTGACTGACACAAGCCCTCCCCGCAGACCCGTTCAGCTTCGCGGCCGCGCCTTCAAGTCCTTGGTGCTGGCCCCGGAGACTCCGCTTCCCGATTGGTTCGCCGATCTGGACGAAGCGCTCAAGCGCTCGCCGACTCTGTTCGACGGGCGCGCCCTGATCCTCGACGTGGCGGGCCTGGCGCCCGCCGCGCCGGACCTCGACGGCCTGCTCGCCGAACTCGGCAGCCGGCAGATCCGCATCCTCGGCATCGAGGGCACGGACCTGCCGCTCCTCGGACCCGGGCGCCCGCCGCTCCTCGTCCAGGGACGGCCCTCGAGCACGATCGAGATCCCGGCCCAGCCGGAGCCGGAGCCCGAGGTGCCCCCGGCGCCGCCCGAGCCGGCCACGACCTCCCTCACCATCGAGGGGTCGGTCCGGTCCGGGCAATCCATCGTCCACCCCACCGGCGACGTCACCGTCATGGGGTCGGTCTCCTCCGGCGCGGAGATCCTCGCCGGCGGTTCCATCCACGTCTACGGCGCTCTGCGCGGCCGGGCCATCGCCGGCGCCGCCCGCAACCCCCGCGCCCGCATCTGCTGCCGCAAGTTCGAGCCCGAGCTTCTCGGCATCGACCGCCTCGTCCGCACGGCCGAGGAGATGGGCAACCACCTGCGCGGCAAAGCCGTGCAAATCTGGCTCGATGGCGGCGCCATCAAATTCGCATCCTTGGATTGAGGAGACAGCTCATATGGCCAAAGTTCTGGTCGTGACATCAGGCAAGGGCGGCGTCGGCAAGACGACGACGACCGCAGCCCTCGGCGCGGCGCTCGCGCAGGCCGGCAAGAGCGTGGCGGTGGTCGACTTCGACGTCGGCCTGCGCAACCTCGACCTCGTGATGGGCGCCGAGCGGCGCGTCGTCTACGACCTCATCAACGTGGTCAACGGCGACGCCAAGCTCAACCAGGCCCTCATCCGCGACAAGCGCCTCGAGAAGCTCCACCTGTTGCCCGCCTCGCAGACCCGCGACAAGGATGCGCTCACCGACGAGGGCGTCGCCCGCGTCATGGACGAGCTTCGCGAGAAGTTCGACTGGGTGATCTGCGACTCGCCCGCCGGCATCGAGCGCGGCGCCACGCTGGCCATGCGTCACGCCGACGTCGCCGTGGTGGTGACCAACCCCGAGGTCTCCTCGGTGCGCGATTCCGACCGGATCATCGGCCTGCTCGACTCCAAGACCCTCAAGGCCGAGCGCGGCGAGACCATGGAGAAGCACCTCATCCTCACCCGCTACGACCCTGCCCGGGCCGATCGCGGCGACATGCTCAAGATCGAGGACGTGCTCGAGATCCTTTCGATCCCGCTGCTCGCCATCATCCCGGAGAGCATGGAGGTCCTGCGCGCCTCCAACGTCGGCTGCCCGGTGACCCTGAACAACCCGCTCTGCGCCCCGGCCCGCGCCTATACCGACGCCGTGCGCCGCCTCAACGGCGATGCGGTTCCGATGTCGGTCCCCACCGACAAGAAGTCCTTCCTCGACAAACTCTTCACCCGGAGGGCAGCATGAGCCTCCTCAACATGTTCAACCGGCGCGGTTCGGCGCCGGTCGCCCGCGACCGCCTGCAGCTCATCCTCGCCCATGAACGGGCGGGGGTCGGCGGCTCCGATCTCGTGATGGTGCTGCGCGAGGAAATCCTCGCGGTCATCGCCAAGCACGTCGAGGTCAACAGCGACAAGGTCCAGATCCGCCTCGACCGCGGCCAGGACATGTCGACCCTCGACATCGACATCGAGCTGCCGCTCACGGCCATCACCAAGGCCGGTCCAGCGAAGGTCAAGGCGGCGAAGCTCGCCGCCGCATGAGCCTCCCCACGCCAATTCCGGCCGGCACAGCCGTCAGGCACCGATGAACAACCCGGCGAGCGTCGCGCTCGTCAGGTTGGACAGGGTGCCGGCCAGGATCGCGCGCAGGCCGAACCGGGCGATCTCCGCCCTGCGCTCCGGCGCGAGGCTCGCCAAGCTTGCGAGCTGGATCGCCACCGAGGTCAGGTTGGCGAAGCCGCAGAGCGCGAAGCACAGGATCGCGGCCGTCCGCGGGTCCAGGGTGCCGCCCTTCAGGACCGGCGAGAGCTGCGCGTAGGCCAGGAACTCGTTGAAGGCGATCTTCTGACCCAGTGCCCCGCCGACGAGGCCGGCCTGCTCCCAGGGCACGCCCATCAGCCAGGCCAGGGGCGCGAACACCGTTCCGAGGATGCCTTCCAGGCTCAGGGCGGGATGGCCGGCGAGACCCCCGGCCCAGCCCGTGAGCCCGTTCAGAAGGGCGATCAGGCCCGTGAATGCGATCAGCATCGCCCCGACCGACACCGCCACGGCCAGCCCCTTCTGGGTGCCGTCGGCCGCCGCCTCGATGACGTTGACCGCCCGCGTCTCCGCGAAGGTGACCCGCGTGGAGATGACCCGGCTCGGTTCCGTCGTCGGCACGAGGATCTTCGCGAAGAGCAGCCCGCCCGGCACCGCCATGGCGCTGGCCGCCAGGAGGTATTCCATCGGTACGCCGAGGGCCGCGTAGCCGGCGAGAATCGTGCCCGCCGTGGACGCGGCCCCGCTCGACATCACGGCGAACAGCTCGGCCGAGGTCAGGGCCATCAGGAACGGACGCAGGGCGATGGCGATCTCGCTCTGGCCGATGGCGATGGTGATCACCGCCGAGAAGGTCTCGATCCGCGACGTGCCGATCACCCGCTGCAGCACAGCGCCGATGGCCCGCGCCGCCGCCTGCATCACGCCGAAATGGTAGAGCACCGCGATCAGCGCCGAGACGTAGAGGATCTGCGGCAGGATGCGGAGCGCCAGGATGAAGCCGCTGCCGCCGAACAGTTCGAACATGCGCGGCTCGACGAGGCCGCCGAACAGGAAGGCGGTGCCCCGGTCGCCGTAGTTCAGCACGGTCTGGACGAAGGCGGCCGCCGCGGCCAGGCCCACGCGGCCCGCCGGGATGAACAGCACCAGGGCGCCGAGCGCCACCTGCAGCGCCAGGGCCGAGAGCACCACCCGAGGCGAGATCGCCCGCCGATTCGTCGAGAAGAGCACCGCGACGGCCAGCAGCAGGGCTAGGCTCGCGCCCGCGTGGAAAAGCTTCTCGACCATGCCGCCCCGCTGTTTTGGCTCACGCGGAGCAAGCCCGATGCCGGGCCGCTTGTCGCGGGGGAAGTGGCGGCATCCACTGCTGCGCGCCGCGGACGGAACGCCCACGGCGGCATTGCTCCCGTCGCCTGCTTTGTCGCGAGACCAGAAGGCGGGCGGTCGCCTCCTCGTCTCCCGTGCCGGCCACCGTCATGACAGTGTCGCCCGCACTTGCGATCCAGCGCGGCGACCGTCGGCGGTTTGCCGGCAACAGGGCCGCCCGCATGCAGCGCCTCCTTACCGACGCCACCGCCCTACCGTGCCTGCTCTTCGCGATAACGTTCGACGCCGAGGGGCGCGGGCGCCTGCTGGAGGCGGCTGGCGGCCTGCCCGAGCCCGTCGCCGAGGGATTCCTCTGGCTGCATCTCGACCTCGTCGATGCACGCCTCGACGGGCTGATCGCCGCCGGGCGGCTCGGCCCGCCCACTCTCGCCGCCGCCACCTTCGCCCGCGACGGGCATCAGCGCGTGGTGATCGAGGGCGCCGATCTCGGCCTCGTGATCGCCGATCGGGAGCGCGAATTCGGTGGCCGGATCGGGGATGAACCGGCCGGGCGCCTGCACTGCGTGCTGGGCGAGCGCCTCCTCGTGAGCGGGCGACGGCACGCGACCGCCGCAGCGGAAGCCGCCCGCGACGCGGTGCTGGCCGGGCGGCGCGTGGCCACACCGGCGGCGCTGCTCGAGATCTTCGTCACCGGGGTCGCCGCCGCCCTCGACGCCTCGGCCCGCCGCTTCTCGGACGAACTCGATGCCATCGAGGACCGGATACTCGACGAGGATCAGCCCGACGATCCCAGGCCCCTGGCGCCGATCCGCCGGCAGGCCGTGCGCCAGCACCGTCAACTCGCCGGCCTCAGCGCGGTCTTTCACCGCCTCGAGGCGGAGACCGAGGAAGAGGACGACGCCCTGCCGGAGGCGGTGGTGACCATGGCCGCCCGCGTGGTCCAGCGCCTCGACTCGCTTCACCGCGACATGCTTGTCCTGTCCGAGCGCAGCCGCCTGCTGCAGGACGAGATCGCCGGGCGAAACGCGGCCGAGACCAACCGCCAGCTCTTCACCCTCTCGATCCTCACCGCCCTGTTCCTGCCGCCGACCCTGGTGACCGGTGTGTTCGGCATGAACACCAAGGGGCTCTTCCTCGGCGATTTCGAGAACGGCTCGTTCCTCGCCCTGGTCATCTGTGCGGTGGCGGCCGTGGCGGTCTACGGCGTGATCCGCCGCCTTGGGCTCGTCAAACGCCGCGCCTGATCGTAAGTCGGCTCTCCGTCGTGCCGCGCGAGGCCTGAAAACACCGCGACCGCCGCAAGATCGTCATCGAAGCGTCACGTCCCGTCGCGAACGGTGCGCCAAACGCCCCTGGGAGCCTTTTCCGCATGGATTTCTTTCGCCGCTTCACCGTCCTGATGTGCGCGCCGAACTTCGACCCGGACGATCTCGAGGGCGTGCGCGTCCAGCAGATCATCGGCTCCGTGGAGAAGCTCGGCTTCGAGGTGGTGCGGGCCCGGCGCGTCGAGGACGCGGCCATCGCGGTCCAGACAGATTCGGCCATCGGCTGCATGGTGGTGGATTGGGGCAAGCGCGGCCTCGACGGCAAGGCGGCGGCCCTCATCAACCTGATGCGCAAGCGCGGGCTGGAGATGCCCATCGTCATCATGGTTCGCCGCAAGCGCCTGGAGGACATCCCCGTCGAGGTGCTGGACTTCATCGACGGCTACATCTTCCTCGCCGAGGAGACCCCGGACTACATCGCCCGCGGCTTGGTGAGCCGCGTGAAGCAGTACGCCGAGACCCTGAAGACGCCGTTCTTCGGCGCGCTGGTCGACTATGCCGAGCAGGGCAACCAGCTCTGGACCTGCCCCGGCCACAACGGCGGCATCTTCTACAACCGTTCGCCGATCGGGCGCATCTTCGTCGAGCATCTCGGTGAGGCGGTGTTCCGCGACGACCTCGACAACTCGGTGCTCGATCTCGGCGACCTCCTCGTCCACGAGGGCCCGGCCCTGAAGGCGCAGAAGGAGGCGGCCGTCATCTTCGGGGCGGAGAAGACCTACTTCGTCCTCAACGGCACCTCGGCCTCCAACAAGATCGTGCTCTCGGCCCTGGTGGCCGAGGGCGACCTCGTGCTGTTCGACCGAAACAACCACAAGGCCGCGCATCACGGCGCACTGTTCCTCGGCGGAGCGATTCCCGTCTTCCTGGAAACCGACCGCAACGCCTACGGTCTGATCGGCCCGATGTACCACGAGGCCCTCGACGAGACCGTCATCCGCCAGAAGATCCGCGACAATCCGCTGATCACCGACAAGGAGGCCTGGCGGCGCGAGCGCCCGTTCCGCGTCGCGGTGGTCGAGCAGTGCACCTACGACGGCACGATCTACAACGCACAGATGATTCTCGATAAGATCGGGCATCTTTGCGACTACATCCTCTTCGACGAGGCCTGGGCGGGCTTCATGAAGTTCCACCCGCTCTTCGCCGGCCGCTTCGCCATGGGGCTCAAAGGTCTCGACGAGACCTCGCCCGGCATCATCGCCACCCAGTCGACCCACAAGCAGCTTGCGAGCTTCTCCCAGGCCTCGCAGATCCACACCAAGGACAGCCATATCCGCGGCCAGACCCGGCGCATCGAGCACCGGCGCTTCAACGAGACCTTCCTGGTCCACGCCTCGACCTCGCCGTTCTATCCCCTGTTCGCCTCCCTCGACGTCGGCGCCCAGATGATGAAGGGCCGCTCCGGCGTCGTGCTGTGGGACGACACCATTCGTCTGGGCATCGAGTGGCGCAAGAAGGTCCGCGCCATCCGCCGCGAGTTCGAGGAGAAGGAGGGCGATCCCCTGCGGCGCTGGTTCTTCGACCCCTTCGTGCCGGACACGGTCAAGGGACCCGACGGCAAGGTGCCGTGGGAGAGCCTCTCCACCGACGAGCTCGCCGGCAACGCGAAGTACTGGGAGCTGACGCCGGGGGCCGACTGGCACGGCTTCACGCACGTGGCGCCCGACTACGCCATGACGGACCCCAACAAGCTCACCGTGCTCACCCCCGGCTTCAACCGGCACACGGGCGAGTATGCCGAGCACGGCGTGCCGGCGCCCATCGTGGCGCAGTACCTGCGCGAAAACCGCATCGTGCCGGAGAAGAACGACCTCAATTCGCTGCTCTTCCTGCTGACGCCGGGCGTCGAGTCCTCCAAGGCCGGCACGCTGATCTCCGGCCTCGTGGCCTTCAAGCGCCTGCACGACGACAACGTGCCCCTGGAGGAGGCGATGCCGGAGTTCGTGCGGCGCCGGCCCAATCGCTACAAGGGCGTGCGCCTGCGCGACCTCTGCGCCGACTTCCATGCCTTCCACCGCGAGCACGGCACCAGCACGCTCCAGCGCAAGCAGTTCGAGCCGGGGCACCTGCCCGAGATGGTGATGACCCCCAAGGAGGCGGTGCAGCAACTCACCCGCAACAACGTCGATTACGTGCCGATCGCGGAGGCCGAGGGGCGCGTGGCGACGACCTTGCTTCTGGTCTACCCGCCGGGCATCGGCACGGTGCTTCCGGGCGAGCGATTGGACGAGCGGGCCAAACCCATGCTGGACTACTTCAAGATGTTCGAGCGCTCCGCGAACCTGTTCCCGGGCTTCGAAGCCGAGATCCAGGGCGTGTTCCGTGATGTCGATCCGGACGGGACCATCCGGTTCTACACCTATGTCATGCGAGAGCCCCGCGTCCTGCGCGAGGCACGCTGATGGCGGGCTCGTCCGAGAGCGACCCCGACCTCGTCATCCGGCCCTCGTCGGATGCCGACGTGCCGGACATGGTCGACATCTACGCCCATCACATCCGGCGCGGCGTCGGCGATGTCGGGGATTTCGAAGCGGACCCGCTCCATCCCGACGACCTGAAGAAGCGGCGGAAAGCCATGCGCAAGAAGCGCCTGCCGCACCTCGTGGCGGATCGCGACGGCATCGTGGCGGGCTACGCCTACGCGGTGCCGTTCCGCAAGCGCCCGGCCTACCGCTACACCCTGAAGCACTCGATCTACGTCCATCACGAGCACCTGCATGCGGGCATCGGCCGGCGTCTGCTGCCGGCGCTGATCGAGGCCTGCGCGGCGGGCGGCTACCGTCAGATGATCGGCTACATCGACGCGCGGAACGAGGCCAGTTTACGCCTCCACGAGGCCTGCGGCTTCGTGCGCGTCGGGCTGCTGCCGGCGGTGGGCTACAAGTACGGGCGCTGGAGCGACAGCGTCATGGTTCAGTGCGCCCTCGGAACCGGGGCCACCGACCAGCCCGGCACCTGGACGCGCCCGGTCGAGGCGGTGGTGGCCGGCCACGACTGGATCGGGAAGTAGGGATCGACGGAATCGGTCCGGCCGCGCAGGGCACCGGACCGGAGACCCTATTGCTGCGACCGGTTGATCAGAGCCTGCAGTGCCCGGGCCACCGCCTCGCTGACGTTCTTGCGGTACTTGCGGTGGACCAGCTGGCCGTTGTGGTAGATGTCGTGCTCCACGTAGAGCTTCTCGCCGTCCCATCGGACGATGTTGTCGGTCTCGGTGGTCTCCTCGACGCCGAGATCCTCGCGAAAGGTAACGCCCCCGGCTTGCGCAAACATGGCTCGTTCCTGGTGATCGAAGCGACTTTCCGGCTTCCCGGAGCCGCATCTTAGGCAGGCGGCGCGCGCCGCGCTACCCGAAACGGGCTTCAGCGCACCGTGACCTGATCCTTGATCCGCTCGTAGACCGCCCGGCTGAGGACGCGCTTCGACAGGAGCTCGCCGACGGATGCGTAGGGGCGCTTCTGAGCGATGGCCCGCCCGATCATGCCGCCGCCCCGCAGGCCGTTCAATTCGGCGACGCTCCCGGTATTGAGGTCGACGATCGCGACGCCGCGCGGACCGGCGGTTTCGGCGGCGTTGTCGATGTCCCGCTCGCCGACCGACGGGGCCGCTGGGCGAGCCGCATCGACGAAGCTCCGGTCAGGGGGCGGGGGCGTCTGGGTCGCCGCCGAAAGGCTTGGCGGCAGGGGCACGTTCGGGGAAGGCGAAGGCACGGTCGGCGAAGACACGGTCGGCGAAGGCACGGCGGGGGGGATGGCGGCCTGTGGGGCCGGAGCAGGGCTCGGCTGCGGCGCCACCGGAGAGACCGGGCGCGTGACGGCCGGCGGCATCGCCGCCTGGGTTCCGGCCCTTCCGGTCTCGGGGGCCGTCCGGACGGCGGGGGCGTCCGCCGGTCCGCCGTCGTGCGGACGCAGGACCTGGACGATCACGGCGAGGATGGCCGCCACCACGATGAGAACGCCGACCCGCAGGACCGCTGAACCGCTGAGCATTGAGGGCGGCCTCGCGCCTGTGGACATGATGGACGCCTAACATAGGCGATAAAGTGAAGTCTCGCCGTCGAATCGGCTGTCCTCAAGAGCTTGAACACTTCGGCCGGTCGCCCACTGACATCTGCGCGACCGCGCAGGTGCGGCGTCTGCGGCATCGACGGGGATGCCGGTCCCGGTCATGGTCCCGGCCGATGCCCGACCGCCTCTCCCCCCTGACGGCCCTATCCGCGCGCCTCGGCGCCCTGCGTCACCTGCCGGCCCTGGCCCGCCTCGTCTATGCCGCCAGTCCGCGCCTTCTCGTGGCGAGCCTCGGGCTGCGCCTCGCGCGGGCGAGCCTGCCGGTCCTGATGCTCTACCTCGCCAAGCTCATCCTCGACGCGATCGTGGCCGAGCATGCCCGGCCGCATCCGGTCGGCCTCGGGGTCGAGGCGTGGCTCGCGGAACCCGCCCTGCGGCACCTCGCCCTGCTGGTGGCGGCGGAGTTCGGCCTCGCCATCCTGTCCGACCTCCTCGGCCGTGCCAGCACCTTGGTCGACGGTCTCGTGGCCGACCTCTACGGCAACGCCGCCACCCTGAAGCTGATGCGGCACGCCGCCGACCTCGACCTCGAGCAGTTCGAGGACAGCGCGCAGCAGGACCGCCTGGAGAGGGCGCGGCGTCAGGTTACGGGCCGCTCCAACCTCCTGTTCCAGCTCTTCGGCCAGGGGCAGGACCTCATCACCCTGGTGGCCTTCGCCCTCGGCCTCGTGGCCTTCGCGCCCTGGCTGATCCTGCTCCTCGTGGCGGCCCTGGTGCCGGCCTTTCTCAACGAGACCTACTTCAACCGCGAGGGCTACCGGCTCGCCTGGACCCGGACGCCGGAGCGACGCGAGATCGACTATCTGCGCTTCCTCGGCGCCAGCGTCGAATCCGCCAAGGAGGTCAAGCTGTTCGGGCTGAACGGCTACATCGCCGAGCGCTATCGCGGGCTCGCGGCCAGGATCGTGGCCGACAACCGCGCCCTGGCCCTGCGCCGGGCCGGCTGGGGCGGCGCCTTCGCGGCTCTCGGCACGCTGGCCTACTACCTCGCCTACGCCACCATCGTCTGGCGCACCGCCGCGGGCCAGTTCTCCATCGGCGACCTCGCCTTCCTGGCGGGCTCCTTCCAGCGCCTGCGCGGCCTGATCGAGGGCCTGCTGCTCGGCTTCTCGCAGATCGCCTCGCAGGCGCAGTATCTCGACGACCTGTTCTCGTTCTTCGCCGTGGTGCCGGCGATCCGCTCGCCGAAGGACCCCGTTCCCCTGTCACGCCCCATCCGGAGCGGGATCGTGTTCGAGGATGTGGGCTTCCGTTATCCGGGCACCGAATCCTGGGCGGTGCGACACCTGAGCTTCCACCTCGCGGCCGGCGAGGTGCTGGCCCTGGTGGGCGAGAACGGTGCGGGCAAGACGACCATCGTCAAGCTTCTCACCCGCCTCTACGACCCGACCGAGGGACGCGTGCTCCTCGACGGCCTGCCTCTCTCCGCCTACGATCTCGACGATCTTCGCGGCCGCATCGGCGTGATCTTCCAGGATTTCGTGCGCTTCAGCTTCACCGCCCGCGAGAACGTGGCCGTGGGTCGGATCGAGGCGTGCGGCGATGCCGACCGGGTCGCCCGGGCGGCGGGGCGCAGCCTCGCCGACGGGGTCATCGGACGCCTGCCGCTCGGGTACGACCAGCCCCTGGGCAAGCGCTTCGCCGAGGGCGTGGATCTGTCGGGGGGCGAGTGGCAGAAGATCGCCATCGCCCGGGCCTACATGCGCGAGGCCGAGATCCTGATCCTCGACGAGCCCACCGCCGCCCTCGACGCCCGGGCCGAGTTCGAGGTGTTCCAGCGTTTCCGCGAGCTGAGTCACGGGCGCACGGCGGTGTTGATCTCGCACCGCTTCTCCACCGTGCGCATGGCGGATCGCATCCTGGTGCTCTCCGGCGGACGCGTGATCGAGTCGGGCAGCCATGCCGAGCTGCAGGCGCAGGGCGGGCGCTACGCCGAACTGTTCGAGCTGCAGGCGGCCGGCTACCGCTGAGCGCGCCTACCCGCCGAGGGCGTCGCGATAGGCCGGCGCGAGGCGCAGGCCGAGGGGCACGGAGGAGCGTGGCGGCGGTTCGCGCACGCACTCGCGGAAAAACGCCATCGTGTCGAAGATGACGACCTCGGTGAAGGGCTTGGCGATCACGCCGGCGGCCCCTTCGAACCCCTCCGGCAGGTGCTGGGCATTGGCGGTGACGAAGACCAGCACCATCGCGGCCTCGGCCCGCAGCGCCCGGACGATGTCGATGCCGGACGAGCCGCCGCGCAGCTGGAGGTCGACGAAGACGAGGTCCGGCCGCACGTCACGGGCGATTCCGATCGCCTCGTCCGCCGTCGCCGCCGTGCCGACGACGACATGGCCGGCATCCTCGACCAGGAGTTCCAGCTGCAGGAGGATGAGAGCTTCGTCTTCCGCGATCAGGACCCGGAGAGGTTCGCTCACGGGCTGTCCTTCACGCCTGGCGCTTCGCGCGGGAGGCGAATGTCGATCGAGGTCCCGGGATGTCCCGGCTGCCAAGCGATACTGGCATTCAGCTGGCGGGCCAAGCTTTCGATCAGGCGCTTGCCGAAGGACCGCGTACCCACGACTTCCTGGGGCATGCCGACGCCGTCGTCGATGATCCGGATGCCGAAGTAGCGCCCGTCGGGCTGGACCCGGATCGAGAGGCGGCCGGCGCGGTTGTCGGGAAAGGCGTGCTTCAGGGCGTTGGTGATCAGTTCGTTCATCATCAGCGCCACCGGGGGCGCCTTCTCCACCGGCACCTCCACGGGTTCGAGGTCGAGGTGCAGGCTGATCCCCGAGCGGCCGGAGCCGCGCACGAGGTCGGTGGCGAGTTCGCGGGCGAACTCGGCGACGTCGAAGCGCTCCACGTCGTGGGACTGGTAGAGCCGCTTGTGCACCGTCCCGAGCGCCTCGACCCGGGTCAGCATCGATTTCATCGCGTCCCGCGCCGTCGGATCTGAGATGCTCCGGGTCTGCATGGTGAGGAGGGAGGCCACCATCTGGAGATTGTTCTTCACCCGGTGGTCGACCTCATGCACAAGCATGGTCTTGGCCGCCAGGGCATCGGAGAGTTCGCGCGTCCGCCTGGCGACTTCGCGCTCGAAATGCTCCTTCTCGTTCTGCGTCCGCATCTGCGCGTCGACCCGGTCGGTGACGTCGAGCTGCGAGGCGAAGAAGTAGTGCAGGTCGCCGCCCTTGGTGACGACCGGGCTCATGTAGAGGGCGTTCCAGAACGGACTGCCATTCTTGCGATAGTTCAGGATGTCGACGGCAATGTCGCGCCGGGCGTCCACGGCCTCGCGGAGCTGCTGGACCGCGTTCGGATCCGTGTCCGGGCCCTGCAGGAAGCGGCAGTTGCGACCCATGACCTCGTCGCGCTCGTACCCGGTGAGGCGCAGGAAGGCGTCGTTGACGAAGACGATCGGGTTGTCGTCCCTACGCGGATCCGTGACGATCATGGCCATGCGCGTCGCCCGGATGGCGGCGGCGAAGGGGTCGCCCTTGCCGTCCTCGACCATCAGGTCGTCCGTCATGTGCCACGCGTCGTCTCGTTCCATCGCCTCTGCCTCCTCCTCGTGCCGCCGACCTGCGGGGCCGCTCCGCCCGCGCCGACATCGTCAGAACCATCGGCGGCACGTGCGGCCGGCGCGGCTGGCCCGCGCGGGCGCGACCGGTCGGCGGGAGCAGATGTCGTGAGGGAAGTGGAATGTCGGACCATGACCGTGACGGTCAACCGTCACCGTATGGTGCCCCAACGGACGTGTGCCCGGGAAGTTCAATTGATGCCGCAACCGACCGCGGAGCGCCGCGATTCCGACACGCGCGCTCGCGAGTCCGGGCGGGATGCGCCGTATTGCTGCCCGAATGCCACACCGCTGCGGCATCAGGGAGCGTAGCCGGAACACGGGAACGGCCAAGCTCGTTTTCGTGCTAGGGTCGCGTCGGGGTCGGGCTCCGGAATCTTGGCTGTGAACATGTCGAACATGCGTCGTCTCCGATGGAGCCGGGGGCTCCTGGCCCTGCTCGCCGTCGGCCAGCTCGCGGCTTGCGGCACCACCCCGCGCACGCCCTACACGGCGAGCGAGGCCGCCGCCGCGGTCCTGCCCGGGCTGGATCCGAATGTCCGCGCCTACGCGGATGCCTCGGAGAAGACCTTCACGGAGATGTCGGCGCGGCCTCAGAACGGCAAGGTGCCGTTCGCCTACCTCGCCCTGTCCGGCGGTGGCGGCGACGGGGCCTACGGCGCCGGCCTGCTGAATGGCTGGACTGAATCCGGCAAGCGCCCGGAATTCTCCCTGGTCTCCGGCGTCTCCACGGGCGCCCTCATCGCGCCCTTCGCCTTCGTGGGCCCGGAATACGACGCCTACCTGAAGGACATCTACACCAGCGGCGTCGCCTCGACGCTGGTGCAATCCCCGAGCTTCGCCAACGTGCTGTTCGGCTCGGGCCTGTTCGGGGACGGGCGCCTGCGTGATCTCGTACGCCGCTACGTGACGCCGGACCTCCTGGCCGCGGTCGCCGCCCAGCATGCCAAGGGCCGTCGTCTCCTCGTGGTGACGACGAACCTCGACGCTCAGCGCGCCGTGATCTGGAACATGGGCGCCATCGCCACCAGCGGCGGCCAGGCCGCGCTCGACCTGTTTACCGACGTGCTCACCGCCTCGGCCAGCATCCCGGCGGTGTTCCCGCCGCAGCTCATCGACGTCCAGGCGGCGCAGCGCACCTTCCAGGAGATGCATGTCGACGGCTCGGTGGTGACGCCGGTCTTCACCCTTCCGCAGTCGTTCCTCCTGCGCGACGGCCGGTTCAAGGCGGGCGCCAAGTCGGATATCTACGTCATCATCAACGGGCGTCTGGAACCGGAATTCGACCTCGCGCAGAACAACACGCTCTCGATCGTCGAGCGCTCGTTCACGACGGCCAGCCGCGCCCGCAGCCGTGCCACTTTGGCCTCGACCTACGCCTTCACGCGCTCCAACGGCATCGGCTTCAACCTCGCCTATATCGACGAATCCGCGCCCAACACTTCCACGGCCCGCGGATTCGACACGGCCTACATGCGCAGCCTGTACGAGACCGGCTACCAGACCGGCCGCACCGGCAGCTTCTGGCAAAAGAACGTGCCGGTGGCGCCGCTGGTGAAGGCCTCCGTGGTCGCCGCGCAGTAGGGCCGCACCCGGCCGGCGTGTCCGGACGATTGGAAGGGCGCGTGAAGCGAGGGGGCCGGTTGCACCGGGCGCCCCTCGCGCCGGATGGTGCGGTGCGGTAGGGTCCGGGACGCGTCCGGGTCCGTCCGGTGTCCGCACCCCCAACGAGCCCCCACATGATCCAGATCGAAGACCTCACATTCAGCGCCTGGGGCCGGCGCTTCTTCGATCGCGCCAGTGTCGCGGTTCCGCCGGGCTCGAAGGTCGGGCTCGTCGGCCGCAACGGCGTCGGCAAGTCGACCCTGTTCAAGATCATCCTCGGCGAATTGCAGCCGGACGGCGGCGCCATCCTGCTGCCCAAGACCGCCCGCGTCGCCTCCGTCGACCAGGAGCATCCCGCGACACCCGTCAGCCTGATCGACACGATCCTGGCCGCCGACGAGGAGCGCGAGGCCCTGAGCGCCGAACTCGAGACCGCCGCACCCGAGCGCATGGGCGAGATCTACGGCCGCCTCATCGAGATCGACGCCGACCGCGCCCCGGCACGGGCCGGCGAGATCCTGGCCGGTCTCGGTTTCTCGGTGGAGGACCTGACCCGGCCGATGGCGGAGTTCTCCGGCGGCTGGCGCATGCGCGTGGCGCTCGCCGCCGCGCTCTTCGCCGAACCCGACATGCTGCTCCTCGACGAGCCGACCAACTACCTCGACCTTGAGGGCGCTCTCTGGCTGGAGGCCCGGCTCAAGCGCTATCCCCATTCGGCCCTGATCATCAGCCACGACCGCGAGTTGCTGAACAACTCGGTGGACGCGATCCTGCACGTGGCCGGGGGCAAGCTCGAACTCTACACGGGCGGCTACGACGATTTCGAGAAGCGCCGGGCCGAGAAGGCCCGTCTGCAAGCCTCGACCAAGCAGAAGCAGGAGGCCGAGCGGGCGCATCTGCAGAGCTTCATCGACCGGTTCAAGGCCAAGGCCTCGAAGGCCGCACAGGCCCAGTCCCGCGTCAAGCGCCTCGCCAAGCTGGAGCCGATCGCCACGACCATCGAGGAGCACGTGGCCCCGTTCCACCTGCCTTCGCCGAAGCGCCCGCTCGCCCCGCCCCTGATGCACCTCACCGATGCCACCATCGCGTATGGCGACGACGCGCCGGTGCTGCGCGACCTCAACCTGACTCTCGACGTCGACGACCGCATCGGATTGCTGGGCGTCAACGGCGCGGGCAAGTCGACCTTCGCCAAGATGGCGGCGGGCGCGCTTCAGGTACGCGACGGTCGGATGGTGCGGGAAGGCCGGGTGCAGGTGGGCTGGTTCCACCAGCATCAGATCGAGGCCCTCGATCCCAAGGACACGCCGCTGGCGATCATCCGGCGCGAGCGGCCCGACGACAGCGAATCGGCCCGGCGCGCCAAGCTCGCGAGCTTCGGGCTGTCCTTCGACAAGCAAGAGACGACGGTGGACGCGCTCTCGGGCGGCGAGCGGGCGCGGCTGCTCCTCAACCTCGTTGCGATGCAGGCGCCGCACCTGCTGATCCTCGACGAGCCGACCAACCACCTCGACATCGACAGCCGGCGGGCGCTCCTCGACGCGCTGAACGATTACGGCGGGGCGGTGATCCTTATAACCCACGACCGCTCGCTGATGGAGTTGGTGGCGGATCGCCTGTGGCTGGCCGCCGACAACACGGTCAAGCCCTTCGCCGGGGACATGGACGACTACGCGAGATTCGTGCTCGACCGGACCCGTGCCGGCCAGCGTGCGCCCGGACAGGGACGCGAGAAGAAACAGAAGCGCCGGGCGGCCTGAGCCGCCCAGCCGGCAGGACTTACTAACGCAGAATCTTGCCTTACCTGCGCAGGATCTTGGTCACGAGGCGACCGAGCGGCGTGCCGGAATCGTAGTTGCGGTCGTCGCGGACCACGGGACGGTCCTCGTTGCCGAGGAGCTTGGTGACGATGCGTCCGATCAGGCTCATGGGTGGACCCTCTGGGTGTGTGGGGCGCCGGGCGAGCCGGGCTCGCGGCCCGCGAAATGGCGCAGCTTGTCCTTCAACCCGCAGGGGTCCGTCCCCGTTCCCTCGCCCGACGCCCTGTGTGCGGTGCCGTATCAAGCCTGTCATGAATCCGTGATCTAAGCCGGGCGGTATTTCGGCAGGGACGGGGCTTCCACATGGACAGCGCGCAGCGGGCAGCGGAGGTCGAGGCGATCCGCCGGGAAGTCGCCGACGACTTCGACGAGGAACTCGAACTCGAGATGGAGGACGAGCGCCTGGAGCGCCTCGCCGACGAACTCGGTCAGCCCGCCCGTCCGCCCGGTCTCGACCGCAAGGTCTATTTTCGTGAGCTGTTCCGCCTGCAGCACGAACTGGTGCGCCTCCAGGACTGGGTTCAGGCCCACAAGCTGCGCGTCGTGGTGATCTTCGAAGGCCGCGACTCCGCCGGCAAGGGCGGCGTGATCAAGCGCATCACCCAGCGGCTCAACCCGCGCGTCTGCCGGGTCGCGGCGCTGCCGGCGCCCAGCGAGCGCGAGCGCACGCAATGGTACTTCCAGCGCTACGTCACCCACCTGCCGGCCGGCGGCGAGATCGTGCTCTTCGACCGCTCATGGTACAACCGCGCCGGCGTCGAGCGGGTGATGGGCTTCTGTTCGCCCGACGAGGTCGAGGAGTTCTTCCGCTCGGTGCCCGAGTTCGAGCGCATGCTGACCCGCTCCGGGATCATCGTGTTGAAGTACTGGTTCTCCATCACCGACGAGGAGCAGGAATTCCGCTTCAACATGCGCATCCACGATCCCCTGAAGCAGTGGAAGCTCTCGCCGATGGACGTGCAGTCCCGCCGCCGGTGGGAGGACTACACCAAGGCCAAGGAGGACATGCTCGCCCGGACCCACATCCCGGAGGCGCCCTGGTGGGTGGTCGAGGCCGTGGACAAGAAGCGCGCCCGCCTCAATTGCATCAGCCACCTCCTGACGCAGATTCCTTACGGCGACGTCGAGCATCCGCCGGTGCACCTGCCGGACCGCGAGCGCCACGAGGACTATACCCGCCACCCGGTACCGCCCGAGATGTTCGTTCCCTCGGTGTTCTGATTTCGGGAAGGGCGTACGCCGGCCGCTTGCTCCGGCGGCCCCCGATGGGCGAGAGGGTGGGGTACGCTTCCGCGCCTCGCGCCCAGGGACCTTGCATGACCCAGACTGACGAGCTCCTGTTCACGGCCGAGGGCAGCATCGCCCGCCTCACCCTCAACCGGCCGCAGGCGCGCAACGCGCTCACCTTCGGCATGTATCAGGGCCTGATCGATGCCTGCGCGCGCATCGAGGCGGACGAGAACATCAAGGCCCTCATCATCGCGGGAGCGGGGACCAAGGCCTTCGCGGCGGGCACCGACATCGCTCAGTTCCGGAGCTTCGCGAGCGCTCAGGACGCGATCGACTACGAGCGCTTCATGGACCGGGTGATGGGCGCGCTGGAGCGCCTGCGGGTGCCGACCATCGCGGCGATCGCCGGTGCCTGTACGGGCGGAGGCGCGGCCATTGCCGCCGCCTGCGACCTGCGGATCGCAACGCGCGACGCCAAGCTCGGATTTCCGATCGCCCGGACCCTAGGCAACTGTCTTTCCCTCGGCAACCTGCGCCGCCTCTCGGGCCTGATCGGCCAGGCACGGGTCAAGGACATGATCTTCACCGCCCGCCTCGTCGGGGCCGAGGAGGCCCTGGCCATCGGCCTCGTCGGCGAGGTGGTGGCCGACGCGGAGGCGCTGGCCTTCCGTGCCACGGAACTCGCGACCCTGGTCGCCGGTCACGCGCCGCTCACCCTGCGGGCGACCAAGGAGGGCCTGCGCCGCCTCCAGGGCGAGGACGCGGCGGGCGACGAGCGTCCCGGCGACGACCTCATCCGCCTTTGCTACACCAGCGCCGATTTTCGCGAGGGCATGGAGGCGTTCCTCGCCAAGCGCCCGCCCAACTGGACGGGCCGGTAGGACCTATTCCAACGCCGCTACCTTGATCGCGTCGCCCTCGAGCCGAACCTGCGCCGGCAAGCCGCGCTGGACCGGACCGAGATCGTCGGCGGTGCGGTAGAGCCCGTCGATGGCGATGAGTTCGGGCTCGAACCGGCGGCAGGTGATGCGCGCCTCCGGATTGCCCGCCGCTCCCGCGATCGCGCGGCCGCGCAGGGCGCCGTAGACGTGGAGCGAGCCCCCCGCGATCACCTCGGCCCCGGAGGCCACAGAGCCCATCACGATGATGTCGCCCTCGAGATGCAGGATGGTCTGGCCGGAGCGCACCGGCGCGTCGAGGATCAGCGAGCGGAAAGGAGCCGGCGCGGACGGTACGACGGGCGCATCCGGCCCGGCGTCCGGCGTCGCCTCCGGCGCCGGGACCGCGTCGACCGGGCGCCCGCCCGCAGGAGGCGGCGGCAGACCGGGGCCGAGCTGCCCCGGATCCGCGCCCTCGATGCCCATCACGGCGACGTCGCGGGCGGCGAGATCGGCCACGAGGGCGACGAGGTCCTCCCGCTCGAGCCCGAGCCCGGCCACGTCGAGAATGACGGGCCGCCCGACGAAGAAGGCCGGCGAGCGCCGGGCCAGCGCGTCGAGGTCGTCGAGCCAGTCCGAAACGGGCAGCACCGGGGCGAGCACCAGAGCCATGAACGAGCGGCCGCGGAAGCGGATCGGGGGACGTGGGGAGCTGGAGGTCACGATCGGGTGTCTTGTTCTCGGGCGATGTTCGCGGGAAGCGGGCGCTGGCCGTCACCTTATCCTAACCCGCGTTGCGGGTGCACAGGGCGCGACCTGCGGCTCGTCAACACGATTTCCGCCGGATCACCGGCATGGTGGGCCATCCACAGTGTGTCCGGGTCTTCGACGAAAGCGCAGGCAATCCGCAGCATGCCACAATCGAATTGGAATGATTCCATAACATAGCGTTTGCGAGCCCAAGACCAGGATCGCTATAGCGGGGCGATCCCCGTGAGATCGGGAGCCGGTCCGGCAGGTTGTCCCGGTCTGGAAAGCCGATTCTGCCTGCCGTTGCGGGACCCATCTCCGCCCGCGTCTCGCCCGCGCTCGTCTCGAAGGTGTTGCCCGTGACGGATGTTTCCAGTCCCCCCGACGGGGTCCGCCTGCGACGAGGCTGGCGCTACCGCTCGGCGGTGGCCGCGCGCGTGGGTCTGGCGGCTTTCGGCGGTTACGCGCTGGCGGCGCTCGCGACGGCCTTCCTGTCGCTGACCCTGCCGATGGTGCGCTCGGAAGCGGTGGCCACCGCGACCCTGATCAGCTTCGCCATCCTGGCCGGCGCCGTGATCTGGGTCTTCGCCGCCCGCACCGTGCTGCGTGCCGCCTTGGGCCTCGGGCTCCCGATCGTGCTGCTGGGCCTCGGCCTCTGGCTCGCCCTCGACGGCGCTGCGATGGGCCCGCCCGCATGAGGCAGGGTTTTCGCCAGTCCATGGCCTGGCTTCACTCCTGGGCTGGGCTCGTCACCGGATGGGTGATGTTCGCCGTGTTTCTCACCGGCACCGCCACCTATTACCGCACCGACATCTCGCTCTGGATGCGCCCGGAACTCCGCGCCGGCCCCACCGATCCGGTCCCGGCGGCCGAGCGCGGCGTCGCCTACCTGAAAGCCCACGCGCCGAAGGCCATGGCCTGGTACGTCTCGGTGCCGCAGCCGGACCGGCCGTTGATCGGCGTCTACTGGATGGACAGCCTGGAGGCGCCCCTCGGCCAAGCCCGGCTCGACGTCGAGTCGGGCGCGCCCACCCGGGCGCGGGACACCCAGGGCGGCGATTTCTTCTACCGCTTCCACTACGAACTCCAGATGATGCCGATGCTCGGCCGCTGGATCGTCGGTGCCGCCGCGCTGATCCTCTTCGTCGCCCTGATCTCCGGCATCGTCACGCACCGGCGCATCTTCGCCGACTTCTTCACCTTCCGGCGGGACAAGTCGGCCCAGCGCGGCTGGCTCGATGCGCACAACGTCACCGGCGTGCTCGCCCTGCCGTTCCACCTGATGATCACCTATACGGGCATCGTGACCCTCGGCGTGATGTACATGCCCTGGGGCGTGACGGCGGCCTACAAGGGGGACGAGCTGCGCTTCTACGTCGAGGCGGCCCAGACCACGGCCTGGCGTGCGGCCGCCGGCCGGTCCGCGGAGGCGCTGCCGCTGGCGCCGCTCCTGGTCAGGGCGCAGGGCGAGGTGGCCGAGCCCCTCGAGATGGTCATCGTGAACAACCCGGGCGACGCCAACGCCACGGTGGTCGCCGTGTTCGAGGAGCCCCACGGGCTGGCTCACCAGCACCCGCAGATCGCCTTCGATGCGGTCTCCGGTGCGATCGTCGAACGGGTGGGGACGCTGAAGCCGGCGGCGCACGTCTTCACCAGCTTCATGGGCCTGCACGAGGCGCATTTCGCCAGCACGGCCCTCCGGGCGCTGTTCTTCCTCTGCGGCCTGCTCGGCTCGGCCACCATCGCCACGGGCCTCGTGCTCTGGACCGTCGCCCGCGCCCCCAAAGCGGGGGGCGTGCCGGGCTTCGGCCTGCGCCTCGTCCGCGGCCTCAACATCGGCACGATCCTCGGCCTGCCCATCGGCATGGCGGCGTTCTTCCTCAGCAACCGGCTGCTGCCCGCCGATCTCGCCCACCGGGCGACTTGGGAGGGAACCGTGTTCTTCGGCGCCTGGACGCTCGCCGCACTCGTGCCCCTGGTTCGCCCGCACCGACGGGTCTGGACCGAGATGGGCCTCGCCGCAGGCCTCCTGTTCGGTGCCGTTCCGGTGGTCAGCGCCCTGACGACGGATCGCGGGCTCGACTTCCTGGCCTTCGACACCGCCATGCTGGGGCTCGGTCTCGTGCTGGCCCTCGGTTCCCGCAAGGTCGCCCGATACGAGGAGCGCCGCCAGGTCGCGAAGGCGGCGCGCTCCGTCCAGGGCCGGTCGCCCAAAGGTCTCGTCGAAGCATGACGCCGCTCTCCATCGCCCTCAACCTCGCCCTGAGCTTCGCCGGGCTCGCCGCCCTCTGCCTCGCCATGGACCGGCACCACCGGGCCATCGCGGGGCACGGCCAGAGCCGGGGGGGCGCCCGGGCGCTGCGCCTGGCCGGCTGGGCCGCCATCGCCGCGTCCTTCGCGGCGGCCGTCGTGACTGCGGATTGGAACTTCGGCCCGGTGCAGTGGATCGGCTCGCTCACGGGCGCGGCCCTCCTCGTGGTCGCACTGGTCTCCTACCGCCCGGCCTGGATCCGCCCGGCAGCCCTCCTCGCCCTGCCGCTGGCCCTCGCGGCGGCGCTGCTCGCCTGAACGCCCCGGCATCGCTATCCTGGCCGCACACGCTGCCCGCGCAGGAGATCCGATGCCCCTCGATCCCGCCCTTGCCGCCCGCATCGCCGAGGCCGTCGCGGCGGGGTTCCCCGAGCAGGTCGCCCATACCCAGGCCCTGGTGCGGTTCGGTTCGACGCGGGGTGCCGAGCACGCGATCCAGGATTTCGTCTTCCGCGCCTTCCGCGCGCGCGGCTACGCGCTCGACCGCTTCACCATGGACGGGGCCGCCCTGTCGGCTCACCCCGGCGGGGCCGCGATGTCCGAGACGCATTCGCAGGCGCCCCTCGTCGTCGGCATCCACCGGCCGCGGATCGAGACGGGGCGCTCGCTGATCCTCCAGGCCCATGTCGACGTGGTGCCGCCTGGCCCCGCCGACCTCTGGACCCACCCGCCCTTCGAGCCCGTCATCGACGGCGACTGGATGTACGGACGAGGCGCCGCCGACATGAAGGCGGGCCACGCCGCCAACCTGTTCGCCCTCGACGCGCTGGCCAGGATCGGGCTTCAGCCGGCCGCCACCGTCACCCTGCAATCCGTGGTCGAAGAGGAGTCCACCGGCAACGGCGCCCTGATGACCCACCTGCGCGGCTACCGCGCCGACGCCGTGCTGATCCCCGAGCCCGAGGAGGAGAAACTCGTGCGCGCCAATGTCGGCGTGCTCTGGTTTACCGTCGAGGTCCGCGGCCGCCCGGTCCATGTCCGCGAGATGGGAGCGGGGGCCAACGCCATCGACGCCAGCTACCGGGTGATCGGCGCCCTCAGGGCGCTCGAGGCGCGATGGAACGCCGAGAAGGCGGCCCATCCCCACTTCGCCGACCAGCCCGACGCCATCAACCTCAATGTCGGTCGGATCGAGGGCGGCGATTGGGCCTCTTCGGTGCCGGCCTGGTGCCGGATCGACTGCCGGATCGCTCTCTATCCTGGCCTCTCGGCCGGGGAGGCCGCCCGCGCGGTGGAGCAGGCGATCACCGATTTCGCTCGGGACGACGCCTTCCTGTCGAACACGCCGCCTCGCATCGCCTTCGACGGCTTCTTCTCCGAAGGCTACGTGCTGCCGGAGGGGTCGGAGGCCGAGGCGGTGCTCGGCCGCGCGCACCGGGTCGCGACGGGCTCGGAGTTGCAGAGCTTCATGTCGCCGAGCTACCTCGATACCCGGGTCTACGCCCTCTACGACCAGGTGCCGGCGCTGTGCTACGGACCGATCAGCCAGAACATCCACGGCTTCGACGAGCGCGTCAGCCTCGCCTCCGTGCAGCGGACCACCACCGCGATGGCGCTGTTCATCGCCGAATGGTGCGGGACGGAGAGCCGGGACGCCGGCTGACCCGGCGGCCATCCGCGACATTGTGAGGACCGGTGGTGTGGATGGCGCCACGGCGAAGCCTTGCCGAACCGTGGGGCTACGCTAACCCTCTCTCCCGTGACACATTCGCGTAACCGCCCCCCCGCCACGCCGCCCGGCGTCCTCCGCAAGCGGCTGCTCCCGTCGGCGTTTGTTGCGCTCCTCCCTGGGCTCGCGGCCGGCGGTGCGGGCGCGCAGACAACCGATACGAGCTGCTACGTCACCGGTGGCGGCACCCTGGAGATCTGCCGCGGAAGCGAGGCCGAGGGAGTGTTCTTCGCGCCCCGACCCTGTGAATCCGCCAGCGGCGTGCAGGTCGTCCGAACGACGCCCGGCACCGGTCCGCTCCAGGCGGTGTATCAGGCCGAGACCCCGTTGGCGGCCGGGAAACCCCGGCGCGGCGAGGCGGCCGAGTCCTGTGCGCCGCGCCGAGCCACCGACCCCCTCGACGGCGGCTCGGTCCGCTCCGGTGCGATGCCGGAGCAACTCGCCACCACAATGCCGCCGACCCAGGGACGCCTATGGGAGATGGCCCGCGAGGTCACCCGCAGCCAGGAGGGTCGCCGAGAGCGTGGACGTCGCGGCCGTCGCCGTGCCGAGGTGTCGCCGCCCCCCGAACCGGTCACAGAGGGCACGGCCGCCCGCCACCCGATGATGGTGTCGGGACGCGCCTGGGGCGGCGACGCCTACAGCTACGTGTTCTTCCTCGCGGCGGTGCCCACGGAGGTGGGCAACCGGCACGCGCTGCTCCAGGCTCGCACGCTGGACTTCACCAGCTTCGACATCCGCGGCCGCACCGAGGCGGGGACGGTCTGGACGCCCTTCGGCGGGGACCGGCCGGAGGGGCGCTCCCGCCGGGGCCGGTCCCGGCCGCAAGAGGCACCGAGCCCCAGCGCCGTCCTCGACGAGACCGGAGCGGCGATCATCGGCAACTGCGCCGGCCAGGGCTTCGACCGCACCGATCTGGTCGGCGCGATCAGCGTGGTCGATCAAGTCTACCACTACCATTACACTGACGTGCTGCCCTCCGACTGCAACGAGCCGGTGGCGACGCGGCGCATGGGCCTCTACCTGCGCACCAGCCGCGACCTCGCCGCCGACCGCGTCTGGTCGCCGGCCCGTACCATCGTCGAGCCGCTGCCGGCCCAGAGCCTGGTGCGGGTGGCCAAGGCGCGGGACATGGACCGGTGGGTCGCGGCCTATCGCTGCAACCGCCCCGCCAACACCATGGACGGGCCCGTCGCCGATATCTGCGTGCAATACACCGCCGACCTCGCGCCCGGCTCCCTCGCGGCCCTGACCTGGTTCTCGGAGCCGCAGGCGATCATGCGCTCCACCGCCTATCTCGGCCTGCGCTCGGGCGGCGACGGATCGGGACGATTCGGCCGCAGCCAGCACTTCTGGATGACCGACCGCTTCGGCAACCTCGCGACCCCCACGAACTACCGCGCCAAGGCCGGCTTCCTGACCTGGCTCGACCGGCTCGCGCCGGGACCAGGCGGCGCGAGCGCGTCCAGCGTGTTCGGCCGCCCGGTCTACTGGGCGACCTGGTCCGTGCGGCCGGTGGCGGTAAAGTAGCGCCTCAGGCCCGGGCCGGGGCGAGCACCGCCCCCGCCTGCGCGGGCGCGTCGGTTCCCGTTTTCCCCTCGGCATCCATTTCACCCTGCCACTGGGCGACGGCCGCCGTGGCGAGGCCGTTGCCGAGAACGTTGGTGACGGTGCGGCCCATGTCGAGGATCTGGTCGACGCCCATGATCAGCAGGATGCCGGCGGCCGGCAGCCCGAACATCGGCACGGTCGCGGCCACCACAACGAGGGAGGCGCGCGGCACGCCGGCGATGCCCTTGCTCGTCACCATCATGACGAGGAGCATGGTGAACTGCTCGGCGACGCCGAGATGGATGCCGAAGGCCTGGGCGATGAAGAGCGCCGCCATCGCCTGGTACATCATCGAGCCGTCGAGATTGAACGAGTAGCCGAGCGGCAGCACGAAGCCGGTGACGCGGGGACGCACGCCGAACTTTTCCAGCACCTCGACGGTGCGGGGGAAGGCGGCCTCGCTCGAGGCGGTGGAGAAGGCGAGGATCATCGGCGCACGCAGGAGATCCAGGAGGCGCACCACCCGGTTGCCGAGGACGAGCCAGCCGGCGCCGATCAGGATCACCCAGAGGACCGCCAGGCCGAGGTAGAACGCGCCGATGAACTTGCCGTAGTCGATGAGGACGCCGAGGCCCTGGACCGTGATCACCGCCGCGATCGCGGCGAAGACCGCCAGCGGTGCCAGCCGCATCACCGCGTCCGTGACGGCGAACATCACGCGGGCGAGGCCGTCGATCATGTGCACCATCGGATCGGCGTAGCGCCGGTCGATCACGCTGAGGCCGGAGCCGAAGAAGATCGAGAACACCAGGATCTGCAGCACCTCGTTGGTGGCCATGGCCGAGACGATGCTGGTCGGGAAAACGTGGGTGAGGAAGTCGCGCAGATTGAGCGAGGCGCCCTTCAGCCCGGTCTGCGCGCCGGTATCCGGCAGCGGCAGGTCGAGCCCGGCGCCGGGCTGGAACAGGTTGGCCACGAGAAACCCGAGGGTCAGCGACACCACGGAGGCGGTCAGGAACCAGCCCATGGCCATGGCGGCGACCCGCCCGACGGAGCGGGTGTCGCCGAAACTCGCAATGCCCGACACGATGGTGGCGAAGACCAGGGGCGCGATGATCATCTTGATCAGGCGCAGGAAGATGTCGGTGCAGAGGGTGAGGTATCCGGCGATCTCCTTGGCTTCCGCCGGCCCCGCCGCCATTCCGTGCAGGATCGCCCCGACAAGGATGCCGAGGACGAGGCCGATCCCCGTGTAGAGGGTCAGACGGCCGGGTTTCTTGCCGTCCGCCTTGGTGTCGCCGTGGGTCATGGTGTTCCTCCCGAGTATTGATCGGTGCGCGTCAGCGAGGCGCTTGGGTTCGAGACCTCGTCGCAGGTCATGGCGTGACCCGAAGTGTCGAGCTTGGCGGTGCACGGCTCTCCTCACAGCGGATCTCGGACCTGTCCGACATCCGTCGAGCGTGTGGAGGGAGCGGTTGGAGGCGAGGGCGGTCGGGCGGCCCCGACTGTGAGGAAGATGGCTGACCATCCCCACCTCCTGCCCCTCCCCGCGAGGGGGGAGGGGAGGTCCGAACTGTGACCGAAGGCGCCTGCCTCAGGCCCCTGCGAAGGCCTGCGGCCGCGTCAGGCGGTCCGGCTGGAGCACGGCGTCGAGCTGCGCCTGGGCCATCAGGCCCTTCTCGAGGACGAGTTCGTACACCCCGCGCCCGGTGGCATGGGCCTCCAGGGCCACTTCGGTGGCGTTCCGGTAGCCGATATAGGGGTTGAGGGCGGTGACGATGCCGATCGATTGCTCGACGCTGGCACGCAGGCGCTCGCGGTTGGCGGTGATGCCCTGGATGCAGTGGACGTCGAGGGTGATGCAGGCCGCGCGCAGGTGCGTGAGGCTGTTGAACAGACTGTAGCCGATGACCGGTTCGAAGGCGTTGAGCTGGAGCTGGCCGGCCTCGGCCGCGAAGGTGATGGTCACGTCGTTGCCGATGACCTCGAAGGCGACCTGGTTGACCACCTCGGGGATCACCGGATTGACCTTGCCGGGCATGATCGAAGAGCCCGCCTGGCGCGCCGGCAGGTTGATCTCGTTGAAGCCGGCCCGCGGGCCGCTGGAGAGGAGCCGCAGGTCGTTGCAGGTCTTCGACATCTTGACGGCCACCCGCTTGAGCACGCCCGAAAGCTGCACGAAGGCGCCGCAATCCTGGGTCGCCTCGACGAGATCCTCGGCGGTCTGCAGGGGGATGCCAGTGATCTCGGAGAGACGTGCGCAGACGAGCGCGGCGTAGAGCGGATGCGCGGTGATGCCGGTGCCGATGGCGGTGGCGCCCATGTTGATCTCGCGGATCAGCAAGGCCGCCTCCCCCAGCCGTGCCTCGTCCTCGCGCAGCATCAGCGCGTAGGTGCCGAATTCCTGGCCCAGCGTCATCGGCACCGCGTCCTGCAGTTGGGTGCGGCCCATCTTCAGGATGTCGGCAAACTCGGTCGCCTTGGCGGCGAAGCTGCCGCGTAAGGCCGCCATCGCCTCGATCAGCCGACGGATTGCGCCGGTGGCGGCGATCTTCAGGGCGGTCGGATACACGTCGTTGGTGCTCTGGCCCATGTTGACGTGCTCGTTCGGGTGCAGGTGTTCGTAGGCGCCGCGTCCGTGGCCGAGGATCTCCAGCGCCCGGTTGGCGATGACCTCGTTGGCATTCATGTTGGTGGAGGTGCCCGCCCCGCCCTGGATCAGGTCCACCACGAACTGGTCGTGCAGGGCGCCGGCGCGGATCTCCTCGCAGGCCGCCACGATGGCGTCCGTGCGGGCCGCGTCGAGGAGGCCGAGCTCGCGGTTGGCCAGCGCCGCCGCCTGCTTGATCGCCGCGAGCGCGTTGATGAGGTCGGGGCAGTCGGCCAGGGTCCGGCCGGTGATCGCGAAGTTCTCGACCGCCCGGAGGGTGTGGACGCCGTAATAGGCCCCCTGCGGCACCTCCCGGTCGCCCAGGAGGTCGTGCTCGGTGCGGGTCGGATGGTCGGTCACGGTTCTCTCCTGGTGTCCGGGGGCGATCGGCGTGCGGATGCGATCGGGCACGGTGTGCCCGGCGGGAAACGGCCACGCGGACGCGTCGGCGCAGCCGCGCGGGCGGCCTCGCCTGGGGTCTTCGTGGAGGGTCGGGATGGTGTCGCGCCCGAGGTTCGTAGGCGGGGCGGCTGCGGCTCTGAGCGCCGCTGATGAGGGCAGTAGTCCCGTGCCTTGGCAGACGCCAATGCTAGTTTCGACCGAGTTTATTCCTGCAGTGCATAGTTCGGTTCATCAAGGGCGGCAGCGGCCCAGACTGCGTCGAGGAAGGGCCGGGCGCGCTCGGCGCTGCGGTAGAGCCGGATCTCCATCAGCATCTCGGAGCTGACGACCTCAAGGGCACCGG
This sequence comes from Methylobacterium sp. M6A4_1b, assembly GCF_053345175.1. Lineage (NCBI taxonomy): Bacteria > Pseudomonadati > Pseudomonadota > Alphaproteobacteria > Hyphomicrobiales > Methylobacteriaceae > Methylobacterium > Methylobacterium sp. M6A4_1b. Next base: position 27,672 of record NZ_JBKEZQ010000010.1, on the reverse strand, counting down.
AGGCGATCTCGCCCGCCACCAGACTGACGGGGAGCCAGGCCACGCCGTGGCCGGCCAGCGCCATGGAGCGCAGGGCCTCGGCCATGGAATTCTCGTTCGTATGGATGGGGTAGGTGACCGGTGCGCCCTCCCTGGACTGGGCGATGGCGGCCAGGAGACCGAGGAAGGAGCCGCGCGAATATTGCAGCAGCGGCAGCCGGCCCGCCCGGTCGGGGGGCAAGCCGTTCGGGGCGGCCACCGCCACGAGGCTGTCGCGCCCGATGACCCGGTGGGGATAGCGCTCCGGATCGAGCGGCATCGGGATACCTGGATGGTGATAGGTCAGCAGCAGGTCATAGCCGCCTTCCACCAGGGCCTGGACGCAGATGTTGAAGTTGTCGGGTAGGACCCGGCTCGCCATCGGCCCCACCGCCTCGCGGATGCCGTTCAGCCAGCGGGGCAGGACGGACAGGCAGAGGGAGTGGAGCGCCGCGATCGTCACCACCGGCAGGCTGGAGCGCTCGCTGCGGTTGCGGAAGTCGGTGCGGCTGAGGGTGAGGAGGCGGAGGACCTCCTCGGCGGTCTCGAGGAACTGGCGGCCATCCGCCGTGAGGGTGATCGGGTAGGTGCTGCGGTCGAGGAGCACGGTGCCGAGCCAGACTTCCAGGGAGCGGATGCGCCGGCTGAAGGCCGATTGGGTGACGAAGCGTGCCTCTGCCGAGCGCGAGAAGCTGCGGGTCTCGGCGAGGCTGATGAAGTCCTCGATCCACTTGAGTTCCATCGTCGTCCTTCGTCGCCGCCCGCTGCCGCTCCGGAAACCGGCCGCGAACTCTCGCATCCGGGCGCGCGAACCGGCAAGGTGGAGGCCGCTTCGATGCCGTCCGGTCGATCGGTCCGTCCCTTGCTGGGTGCCACGGCCTTGATGCCCCGAGAGAAACGCGCATGCGTCCGACCCCGATGACAGACCCTGCGCCGCGCCAGCCCGCGCGGGCCGCCATCGCCGCCTTCGTCGGCACCACCATCGAGTGGTACGACTTCTTCATCTACGGCACCGCCGCCGCCCTGGTGTTCGGACCGCTGTTCTTTGCCGAGGCGACGCCCTTCGTGGCGACGCTGGCCGCCTTCGGCACCTTCGCGGTGGGCTTCCTCGCCCGACCCCTCGGCGGGCTGGTGTTCGGCCATGTCGGCGACCGGCTCGGCCGCAAGAAGGCGCTCGTCGTCACCCTGGTGATGATGGGGCTGGCCACCACCGGCATCGGCTTGCTGCCGACCTATGCCAGCATCGGGATATGGGCGCCGATCGCGCTGGTCTGCCTGCGCATCCTCCAGGGCATCGCGGTGGGCGGCGAATGGGGCGGGGCGGTGCTGCTGGCCGCCGAACACGCGCCGAAGGGGCGCTCGACCTTCTTCGCCTCCTTCGCGCAACTCGGCAGCCCGGCGGGGCAGATCCTGTCGCTGCTGGCCTTCCGCCTCGCGGGGCTGATGGACAAGGAGAGCTTTCTCGCCTGGGGCTGGCGGCTACCCTTCCTCGTCAGCATCGTGCTGCTCTTGGTCGGCCTGTTCATCCGCCTCGGCGTCGGTGAATCACCGGACTTCCAGGATGATCGAAAGGCGGGGAGCCGGAGGGCGGAGCCGGCTCCCATCCGAGAGGTCCTGGCCACCAGCCTGACGCCGCTGGCGCTGGCCGCGGGGGCCAACACCTTCGCGATCGGCTCGGTCTACCTCTTCAACACCTTCATGATCACCTACACCACGCAATATCTCGGCCTGCCCCGGGCGACGATCCTCGACGCGCTGCTGGTGGCGGCCTGCGTCCAGCTGGTGATGACGCCGGTGGGCGCGCGCATCGCCGAAGCCATCCGCAACGAGCGGCTGTTCCTTCAGGGCACCCTGATCTGGGCGATGCTGGCGCCCTATCCGCTGTTCCTCCTCGTGGACCTCGGTTCGGTGCCCGCCCTGATGCTGGGTCTCGCCCTCAACGTGGTGGGCAGCGCCACTTTCTACGCGGTCATCGCCGGCTACGTGGCCGGCGCCTTCCCGACGCGGGTGCGCTACACCGCGATCTCGGTGGCCTATCAGGTCTGTGGCGCGGTGGCGGGCGGGCTCACCCCGATCATCGGCACCGTCCTGGCCGAGCGCTTCCAGGGGCATTGGTGGCCCATCGCCGTCTTCGGCACCACGCTCGCGGCGATCTCGTTCGTCTGCGTCACGGCACTCGGCCGCTACCGGGCGCGCACCCCGCTCCCGGAGGTCGCCCGCACCTGACGAGGGTGGGGCATGTCCGGCCTTACGGCGCTCGCCCCTTGCCCCGGAGCCCCACACCTTATATTGCGACGCGATAGCTCGATCCCGTGACCCGGCGCTGCCGGCCGCATTCCTGCGGCCCGTCGCGTGACGGGCTCTTCTCGCTTCCGGATACCCTATGAAGCTTCGCAACATCGCCATCATCGCCCACGTCGACCACGGCAAGACGACGCTCGTCGACAAGCTGCTGTCGCAATCCGGATCGTTCCGCGAGAACCAGCGCGTCGAAGAGCGCGCCATGGACTCGAACGATCTCGAGAAGGAGCGCGGCATCACCATCCTGGCCAAGGCGACGTCGGTCGTCTGGAAGGACACCCGCGTCAACGTCGTCGACACCCCCGGCCACGCCGATTTCGGCGGCGAGGTGGAGCGCATCCTCTCGATGGTGGACGGCGTGATCGTGCTCGTGGATGCCGCCGAAGGCCCGATGCCCCAGACCAAGTTCGTGGTCGGCAAGGCCCTCAAGATCGGCCTCAAGCCGATCGTGGCCATCAACAAGGTCGACCGTCCGGACGCCCGCATCACCGAGGTGGTGAACGAGGTGTTCGACCTCTTCGCGGCGCTCGACGCCACCGACGACCAGCTCGACTTCCCGATCCTCTACGGCTCGGGCCGCGCCGGCTGGATGGCGACCTCGCCGGACGGCTCGCAGGAGGATGGTCTCGCGCCGCTGTTCGACCTCGTGCTCGCACACGTGCCCCAGGCCAGGGTCGAGGACGGCCCGTTCCGGATGCTCGGCACCCTTCTCGAGGCCAACCCGTTCCTCGGCCGCATCATCACCGGCCGCATCGCGTCGGGAACCGTGAAGCCGAACCAGGCCATCAAGGTCATGGACCGCACCGGCAAGCTCGTGGAGACCGGCCGCGTCTCGAAGATCCTGGCCTTCCGCGGCCTCGAGCGCGCGCCCATCGACATCGGCGAGGCCGGCGACATCGTCTCCATCGCGGGCCTCGTGAAGGGCACCGTGGCCGACACGTTCTGCGACCCGCAGGTCGACACGCCGATCCAGGCCCAGCCGATCGATCCGCCCACCGTCACCATGTCCTTCATCGTCAACGATTCGCCGCTGGCCGGCACCGAGGGCGACAAGGTCACGAGCCGCATGATCCGCGACCGCCTGTTCAAGGAGGCCGAGGGCAACGTCACGCTTAAGATCGAGGAGGCGGCCGACAAGGATTCGTTCTTCGTCTCGGGCCGCGGCGAACTCCAGCTCGCCATTCTGATCGAGACCATGCGCCGCGAGGGCTTCGAGATCGCCGTCTCGCGTCCCCGCGTGGTGCTCTCCAAGGACGAGAACGACAACGTTCTCGAGCCGGTCGAGGAGGTCGTGGTCGACGTCGACGAGGAGTATTCCGGCGTCGTCGTGCAGAAGATGTCCGAGCGCAAGGCCGAGATGATCGAGATGAAGCCATCGGGCGGCTCCCGCCTGCGCCTCGTCTTCCATGCGCCCACCCGCGGCCTCATCGGCTACCAGGGTGAGCTCATGACCGACACCCGCGGCACCGCGATCATGAACCGCCTGTTCAAGGCCTACGAGCCCTACAAGGGCGAGATGCCCGGCCGACGCAACGGTGTGCTGATCTCGAACGACAAGGGCGAGGCCGTCGCCTACGCCATGTGGAACCTCGAGGACCGCGGCCCGATGATGATCGAGCCCGGCGCCAAGGTCTACCAGGGCATGATCATCGGCGAGCACAACCGTGAGAACGATCTTGAGGTGAACGTGCTCAAGGGCAAGAAGCTCACCAACATCCGCACCACCTCGAAGGACGAGGCCGTGCGCCTCACCCCGCCGATCCGCATGACCCTGGAGCGTTCGCTCGCCTGGATTCAGGACGACGAGCTGATGGAGGTCACGCCGAAGTCCATCCGTCTGCGCAAGACCTACCTCGACCCCAACGAGCGCAAGCGCTTCGAGCGCTCGGGCGGTGCCGCGTAAGCAAGGCTCTTCAAATCTAACGTGACGAAAGGCCGGGCCCAGTGCCCGGCCTTTTTCGTTCTGGTGCTGCCGGTGAGAGGGGCGGTTTCGCAGGGGCGAAGCGATGCATCGGGCACCAGGAGAAATAAACCTAGAATTTAGATAAAACAAACGTTAGGTTGGATCATGCGCACCGTGTTCGTGATCATTGGTCCCGGATCCCCAAGCTTCACAGGCCTGGAACCGCATCGGCACGGGTCGTCTGCCAGATGCAGTGGCATGGATCCGCGGTCGCCCGAAGCGCGCGATCCAGATTGGGCCTGTATCGGAAGGAACCGTCGCCGACCCGGCACCGCGGGTTCGGGCGACGGCGCGCCATCGGCCGTCAATCGCCGGGTTACGAATTTCGTCATGCCAGCCCCTTTGGATTGTCCGAGAATCCGGTCGGTGCCGGCGCCGCGTCGTGCTGCGTAGTCCATCGAGCGACGAGGCCTGAGAAACACGGCTCTGCTTCGTCCCTTCGGACCGTCATCCGGTCGGCATCCATAGCGCTACCGGACCATCGAGACAGGGCGTCAACGGAAACGAAGCGAATGGACCTGCAGCGCGGACCCGACTTCGATCATTTCTTCGATGTCCTGCGCCGGTTATGCCAGCGCTTCGAGAAGTATCGTCCGGAGTACCGCAGGGGACTCGATGAGTATTCCTTGCGGAACGAATACCTCGATCCGTTCTTCGAGGCTCTGGGCTGGGATGTACGAAATACGAAGGACGACCCGCCCTTCATGCGGGACGTGCGGGTCGAGTACAGAGCCTATGACGGGATTATCAATGGAAAGGCCGACTATGTTTTTCGAGTCGGCGGGTTCGACAGATTCGTCTGTGAAGCGAAGAAGTTTCCCGAGAAGCTGGAGAACCATCGGTTCCAGGTTCAGAACTACGTCTACAACCTACGTCTCTGGATCGGTCTGACGACGAACTTCGACGAATTGAATCTGTTCGTCGTCGGAGGAAAGCCGAGCCGCGAGAAACCGTTCAGCGTCGTCCCGGGCTGGCGCCTCTGCTATCAGGACTATCTGGCTGCGGCTCCGAAGATCTGGGACCTACTCTCCCGCCAGGCAGTCGCCGCCGGGTCCCTCGAAGCGTTCATCCAGGACCTTCCCAAGGTCACCTCCCGAACCGAGCGGCAACTCTGGCTGATTAAGCCGGACCGTAACAGGGCCGTCGACACCGATTTTTTGCAGTACCTCGAAGGCGAGCGCGCTCGGCTCGCCAAGTCGCTGATAAAGAACAACGCTGCTTTGCGCTGGGACGTCGACTCCATCAACGAAGCCGTCCAAGTCATCCTCGACCGCCTCATCTTCCAGCGGGTCTGCGAGGACCGCGACATCGACACCTTCCAGCCGCTGCGGCAGGCCCTGCTTCTCTGGGAACGGCACGGACGCCGGAAGGGCGATCTCTGGACCCGCATCGTCGGCAACCAAACGAACATGCGAGCCGCCTTCAATGGCGGGCTCTACGGGCGGACTGGGGCGCCATCGCACTTCGTCGAGGCTTGCTTCGTCGACGACCGGTGGCTCGCCGACTTCATCGAACACCTAGGAGCCCGTCCGAGTAATTCTCTCGACGGCGAGGCGGGAGGGTGATTCACTTGGCTCATGGCCAAGGTGTTTCGCGCGTGGGATGTTGATCAGGGTTGGCTTTTGCCGCCCTCGCTGTACGAGTTCGTGCCGCCCGGGCACATGGCACACTTCGTACGCGACACAGTGCGGGAAGCGCTCGACCTATCGGCCATCCTCGGCACCTATAGTGAGGAGCGCGGCTACCCGCCCTACCATCCGGGTATGATGGTGGCGCTCCTTCTCTACGGCTACAGCCGGGGCCTGTACTCGTTGCGTCAACTCGCCAGGGCCTGCGAGGAGCGGGTCGACGTCATGGCGGTGACGGGCCTGAACCGCCCGGACTTCCGCACCATCGCCGACTTCCGCAAGCGCCACCTCGTGGCCTTGTCCGACCTGTTCGTGCAGGTTCTGCGCCTGTGTCGGGCCGCCGGTCTGGTGCAGTTCGCGCATGTGGCAGTGGACGGCACCAAGGTGAAGGCCAACGCCTCCCGTCATAAGGCGATGAGCTACGGACGCATGAAGACGGCCGAGCCCGCGCTGGCTGCCGAGGTCGACGCGTGGTTGGAGCGGGCGCGTGAGGCCGATGCGGCCGAGGATGAGGCCCAGGGCCCGGACCGGCGCGGGGACGAGACGCCGGACTGGATGGCCGACAAGCAGCGACGCCTGGAGACGATCCGCGCCGCTAAAGCCGCCCTGGAAGTGGAAGCGATCGATCCGCCCGACCCCGAGGACGAGAGCGGGCCGGGTGCATCCTCGGGCATGCGCTGGCAGGGGCGGCCCCTGCGCGGGGAGGACGGCGGTCCACCCGACCGGGCGCAGCGCAACTTCACCGACCCAGACAGCCGCATCCTGCCGACCCGCGACGGGTTCGTGCAGGGCTACAACGGTCAGATCGCCGTTGATGCCGCGCATCAGATCATCGTGGCGCATCGCCTTGTGACGAACGCCTCCGACGCTCGCGCCCTCGTGCCCCTCATCGACGACGCCCGCGCTCATCTCGGGCGCAAGCCGTACGAGGTCTCGGGGGATTCCGGTTTTGCCAACGAGGCGAACATGACCGCCCTGAAGCAGCGCCGGATTGCCGCTTATCTTGCTCCCGGTCGGGTCCGCCATGGCCAAGCGAATGCGGCCGGTCGTCGGACGCTGACGAAGACGCCCCTGATGCACGCGATGGCCGCGCGCCTGAAACGGGCTGGCCGCCGCAGCCGCTACCGCCTCAGGAAGCAGGTCGTCGAGCCGGTGTTCGGGCAGATCAAGCAGGCCCGAGGCTTCCGCCAGTTCTTACTCCGGGGCCTCGATCAGGTCCGGGGCGAATGGGCGATGGTCTGCACCGCCCACAACCTTCTCAAGCTGGCCAAAGCAGGGCGATGAGCTCAAAGCCGACACACCCCTCTGACCAGCCCTCGACGCTCAAACCATCCCATAAACTCGTTACTCGGACGGGCTCCTAGCCGGAGACGAGTCTCCCTATCTCTTCAGCACCCTGCCGATCGAGATCCTCGGATCGGTGTACGAGCGCTTTCTCGGCTCGATCATCGACGACAAGGGGAACGTCACCCCGAAGCCCGAGATCCGCAGGCAGGGCGGCGTCTTCTACACGCCCGAACACATCGTCGCACACATCGTCGACGCTGCCCTGACGCCGCTCCTCGAAGGCAGGACGCCGGAACAGATGCGTCGGATCCGGGTCCTCGACCCGGCGTGCGGATCCGGAACCTTCCTGATCCGGGCGCTGGAGAAGCTGTTCCAGGCGCACATTCATTATTACCATCTCAACGCTGACAAGCGTGACAGAAAGTTCGTCTATATCGACCCACACGGCGACCTAAAGCTCACGAGCGAACTCAAGAAGCGCATCGCGAGGGAGTGCATCTTCGGCGTCGACATTGATCGTCAGGCGGTCGAAGTCTCGGAAATGTCGATCTATCTCAAGATCCTTGAGGGCGAGACGCAATCCACGTTGGGCCGGCAGCGGGTGCTCTTCCCGAACGAGACGTTCCTCCCGGATCTGTCTGGCAACATTCACGTCGGGAACAGCCTCATCGGAACGGATGCCTACGCACTTCTGCCGGCAGGCCTTCGGACCGTTGAGGCGAAGCCGTTCTCCTGGGAGACGGCGTTCCCGGAGGTGCACGCGCGGGGCTGGTTCGACGCCGTCATCGGCAACCCGCCCTACGACGTCATCGAGAAGGAACGCGGGGCAGCGTCCTGGCCGCACGATGTTTTTCGCGCCTATCTCGCGAAGACGGACCGGCTGGATGCCGCTAAGGGCGGCAAGCTGAACCTGTTCCGGTTCTTCCTGATCCAAAGCCTGCAGCGCGTCAGGCCGAACGGTTACCTGGGCATGATCGTGCCCCTGGCGCTTCTGGCGGATTTCAGCTGCAAGAAGACCCGCCTCTCCGTCCTGGATCAACTCGAGGACCTGAACGCGCGCGCCTTTCCGCAGAAGGATATCCGCCAGCATCGCGTTTTCTACGATGCCAAGCTGTCGACCGTGGTCGTGGGCGGCCGCAAGCGCCCGTCGTCGCGGCGCAGGCACAATGCACGCATCGGGCTTCACCTCTATCCCCGGGCATCCTTCGACGATCCATCCCAGAACGTCGCGATGCGGCGCTCCGAGTTGGCCGCCATCGATCCGCTCGGACTACCGATCCCGATCACCGATCAGGACTCATGGGAGCTCGCGAAGAAGCTCCACCAGTCGAACTCGGTCGCGCGGCTCGATGGCATTCGGATCACTCGCGGCGAGATCAATCAGACGACCTACCGCGACTACATTACGGACAATCCCGGACACAGCAGGCTCCTGAAGGGCGTCGAGGTCTCCGCCTATGGGATTCACCGCACCTTGAGCCAGGGCCGGGTCGAGTGGTTCGATCGTGCCCGGTACGAGCGCAGCCGCGTCACGCCGGACGCGGTCGACGTCCGGCGCATCGCCACGCAGAGGATCACCGGCGTCGACGAGCGGCACCGGATCGTCGCGACCCTCTCAGAGCCGGGCTGGTACTTCGCCGATTCGACCAACTCGGTGGTGGTCGCACCGACCTGTCGCCTGTCGCTGGAATACATCCTCGCCTGTCTGAACAGCCGGCTACTGCAGTGGCGCTTTCAGCTGACCAGTTCGAACAACAATGTCGGGACGAACGAACTCGCCGCCCTGCCGATCCGATTGCTCGATCTTGGGGATGCCAGCGAGGCGCGAACCCATGCCGCGATCGTCGCGCAGGTCGGTCACCTGATGCAGCTTCGCGACCGTCTCAACACCACTCCGAGCGTGAAGGTCCGGGCGGAGGCAATTCAGCGCTTCAAGGAGGTCCGGTCCGGTCTCGATCGGACGCTCGGGACGCTCTACAACCTCACCGCGAACGAAGCGGCCCTGGTCGATCGCCGGTTCGGAGTGCCTTAGCGATGCGCCACGGAGACGCCTTCCGTCCGCTCATTCCTCCTTCGCCCGCTCCCTGAGTAGATACTTCTGCACCTTCCCCGTCGAAGTCTTCGGCAGTTCCCCGAACACGATGTGGCGCGGGAGCTTGTAGCCGGCCAAGCGTTCGCGGCACCAGGCGATAAGGGCGTCGGCCTCCACCGCGGCGTCGGCTTTGAGTTCGACGAAGGCCATCGGGGTCTCGCCCCATTTCTCGTCGGGACGGGCGACGACCGCGGCGGCGGAGACGGCGGGGTGGCGGAACAGGGCGTCCTCGACCTCGATGGAGGAGATGTTCTCGCCGCCCGAGATGATGATGTCCTTCGAGCGATCTTTCAGCTGGATGTAGCCGTCGGGATGCTTGACCCCGAGGTCGCCGGAGCGGAACCAGCCGCCCGCGAAGGCCGCCTGCGTCGCCTTCGGATTCTTCAGGTAGCCGCGCATCACCACGTTGCCGCGGAACATCGCCTCGCCCATCGTCTCGCCGTCGGCCGGCACGGATTCGCAGGTTTCCGGATCGCGGATGTCGAAGCCTTCCAGAACTGGGTAGCGCACACCCTGGCGCGCCATCTTGGCGGCCCGCTCCTCGTCGGCGAGGGCATCCCAGTCCCGGTGCCAGGCATTCACCACGGCTGGGCCATAGGTTTCGGTGAGGCCGTAGAGGTGGGTGACGTCGAAGCCCGCGGCGCCCATGGCACCGAGGACCGCCTGGGGCGGGGGGGCTGCCGCCGTTAGGAAGGCGACGCGCCGGGGCAGGGGGCGTCGCTCGGCGTCCGATGCGTTGAGGAGCAACTGCATCACGATCGGCGCGCCGCAGAGATGGGTGACGCCGTGCTCGGCGAGGGCTTGGTAGAGCGCGCCGGCGCGGACCTGGCGCAGGCACACATGCGTGCCGGCCACCACCGACAGGGTCCAAGGGAAGCACCAGCCGTTGCAGTGGAACATCGGCAGGGTCCAGAGATAGATCGGGTGCTGTCCGAGGGCGCCCGTGATGACGTTGCCGAGGCAGAGCAGGGCGGCACCGCGATGGTGGTACACCACCCCCTTCGGATCGCCGGTGGTGCCCGACGTGTAGTTCAGGGAGATCGCGTCCCACTCGTCGCCGGGCATTGCCCAATCCCAGGCCGGGTCCCCCTCTGCCAGCAGGGCTTCGTAGCCGAGACTGCCCAGCGACTCGCCGGAGCCGGTGAATTCGGGGTCGTCGACGTCGATCACCAGGGGCTTCACCCGCGCCCGGGCGAGGGCCGGAGCGACGATCTTCGAGAACTCACGGTCGGTGATCAGCACCTTGGCCTCGCCGTGGTCGAGGCAGAAGGCGAGTCCGGCGGCGTCGAGGCGGGTGTTCAAGGTGTTGAGGACGGCGCCGGTCATCGGCACTCCGTAATGGACCTCGATCATCTCGGGTGTGTTGGCGAGGATGACCGCGACGGTGTCGCCGCGCCCGATGCCCCGCGCCGCGAGTGCGGCGCCGAGGCGGCGGCAGCGCGCGTACAGCTCGGCGTAGCTGCGCCGCAGGGGGCCGTGGATGACGGCGCCATGGTCGGGAAACACCCGCGCCGCCCGGTCGAGGTAGCTCAGGGGCGTCAGCGGCTGGTAGTTCGCCGGATTCCGGTCGAGATCCCGGTCATAGATCGATGGCGCGGCCGTGTCGGCCGTCGTTGAGGTGGTCATCGGCGTATCTCCCTGGAAAGAAGAGTACTCCGCTGGGACGATCCGACAAATCGTTCCGGACGACCACCCACAGCGAGCGTCGCCAGGCGGAAGGATTCAGGATTTGGCGGCGGCGCGGCGCCAGATCAGGTGGTAGGTCACCTCTCGGCCGCCGGACCGGATAGGTGCTGCAGTGCTCAAGCGAAGAACATCTCCTTCGATGGAGACGAGGCGCGGCTGGGTCTGCCCAAGCCAGTTCGGGAACAGCGACACGGCCATTGTGTGGGTGAGCTGCCCGGTATTCGCCTCCGTCCCGAACGGTCCGGAATAGGCGATGTAGCCTGTCGCCTCCGCGGCGAACTCCTCCGGCGTACCCACGAACCAATCGCCCGATGCGAAGTCCGGCCGGCCCGGCCGCATCAACTGGGCCGACATGTATCCGTCCGGCGTGTACAGGATCAGCCCCTGCGGATTCTCGCCCATCGGATAGGACGGCGCCGAGCCGTCGGCGGGCTTCTCGACATAGGACTCCAGCGTCCAGGCTCCGATCAACTGCTCGCGCAAGGTCTTGGTCATCCCACTCCCCATGCCGGTCTTGCCGGTTCCGTCATGAGCGGATGTCCGGCGGCCGCGCCGGCGGTCATCGACACGCGTTATCGAAGAACCTGCTCCGCTCGGCAGGAGTCGTATCGCTTCCGGCCCAGCTTGGAGCCGCGATGGTGCCGGCGATGATGTTAGGCCCGACAGGTCAGGCGCGCGAGAACGCGAATCCCGACCGTCATCGCTTTCGCGTGACAGCCTTGTATCATTGCAGACTAATTGATAGGATTATAATATATCAATGTACTAGGAATTTTAACGTCGAACGCGAAGGGGCTGACATCGCGATCGCGATCCTCCGTCCATTCCCGACGATCGACCGGCGGACCGATGCGACATCCTGGAAGGCGGCTGCATGACCTTTCCGGAATGGCGCGACTGGCCTTTTCCCCAAAACCGAGATCCCGCTCCGTTGAGAGATCCGCACGACGCACCCCGCATCGCGGGCGAATGAATCGAATTCGGCCTCGTCTGCGCACCGTGTCGGTGCCGGGGCCATGGTCTCGCGCGGTCCGGCGTTGCCCGCCCTGCGGGGACGCGGGCCAAACTCGGTCGAGTCCGGCGACGCGTTCGTCCTGCGGGACCTTCCGGGGACCCGCCTGCACCTGAGGTGCGCCATGGAACGGGATGCGGGGCCCTCACCGAAAGCCGCCGACCTCGCCCCATCGGCATGGTCGGATCGCGATGCGGACCATCGCACCGCCGATCCGCGATCCGGCCTAGTTGGCCATCGGACTCCCGTTGGCGGTCAGGGTCATCTTCACTTCCACCACGTCACCGGGTTCGAGGGGTGTGTCCGCATCCGCGGAAAGCGATTTGGCGGAGCCCGAGACCTGTCGGACGACGGAGATCTGCGGGGAGTTTACCCCGGACCCGAGCAGTTGCGACCGGAGGGCGCTCGTATAGACGAGCTTCTCGGTCAAGGCATCGATGCGGGACTGCGTCTTCGAAATCAGGTCGATGGTTTCCTTGAGATCCTTCAGGACCTGCTCGGATCGATCGCTGATGAGCTTCTGAAGTGCCTGCTGCGCGTCGCTGCGCACCCTCCGGTCCGCCTCGTACTGGGAGTTGACCTGGAGTAAGCGGGTCGCCGACAACAAAGCCAGGCGGCGCGCATCGGCCACTCGGTTCGCAGGCAAAGTCCCCTTCGCGAAGAGATCGTTGATCCGGGCGGCTTCCGAGTTGTCGAGCTTCGCGTTCTCGTCCTCGTTCTTTTTCTGCTTTTCGAGCGCGTCGAGACCATCGTTGAGGAGCGTGATCTTGCGCTCGAAGGCGACGCGCTCCGCGTTGAAGGCATCGAGGCTCGCTCGCAACTGGTCTGTTTCGGCCTTCGCGGCCTGGTCACGCAGGCCTTTGGCCAGGGGAGATCTCAGGGCGAAGGGTTGAGCGGGTTCCTTGGAACGATCGAGGAGTTTCTGCAGGAAGTCCCGACGCGCATAGGCGTGCTCGAGATCCATCCACTTCGTCCTGAGCTCGTCCTCCAAGTCGACATTCGCCAACATAGGATTTTCGACGCGGAATCTCACGACGTCGTAGCCCCCTGCGAGCGAGACCGATTGACGAACGGTCATGCCGGGCCGGAACTTCTGTTCGCCCGGACGGCTCACATCGCCGTTGACGTAGACCGGGACATAGTCGGCGATCGAGAGAGAGATCTCCTGGGGATCGATGATCGTGATCTGGTCTCGTCCCTCGGGAGTCCTCAGGTTCAGCGACTTCTTGGGCAGTTCGCGCCGAAGGTAGGTGAGGATTTCCGTCAGGGTCTTTCCCTTCGCGTCCAATGGGCCGACGAGCGGAAGCGACACGCGGCCATCCGTGTCGACGGTCGCGGTTCGCTGGAGCGATACGCCGGCCACCGAGAAATCGAGGGTGTCACCGATGTGCAGGCGATACTCGTCCGCCCGGACTGCCGATTGCAGGCACAAGGCAACCGAAACACATAGGACGAAGCTCCAGCATCTCATCGAAGTCTCTCTGTTCATGCGTTTCCGCCCGAACCTGGATGCACGCGCGCCGAGCCCAGAAGCAAGGGGTCCGAAACGGTGATCGGCTAGCGGCGGATCCCGGCATCGATTGGAACGATATTTACATAATACAGGCGCAGCCTGCCTTATCTTTCATTGTCGAGATCGCTTGTATCATGTATCCTAGATCTCGCTTGCTTGGGATATAAAGCCGGCTTCTACGGCCACATCGCCCGGAGCATTGAAACGACGCTCACGCTCACATGGAACTCCGTGCACATCAAGCTGCCGGAGGGTCGTCGTCGATCATGTGTCCGGAGGGAAGGCGTATGGCCGCTCGCCTCCGATGGCGGAACTTGGCCGCCCATGGTTCAATCGTGCCCGACCCGGGCGCCGTTCGCTCGGGACTGGACCTTCGCGCGGCCGCAAGGCCTTCGGGATCGGCTGCCGTGCGCGCACGAATTTCACAGAGAGCGACCAAGCGATGTCGGCGCCACCGATCCCGCCACACCAGCGACCTGCACTCAGCGCGGACTCGCGATCCCCCTACCCGGGTCACGCCGGTTCGCATGAGGCAGGCGCATTCGATGCGAGCGGAGTGGTTCCACCGATACCCATCGCTTCGACGTCGGACGCCGTCCCGAACCTTCGGCCATCGTCCCGGCATCCTCGACCCCTCGGGCTCGGGTCAGCCAGGACGGTGATCGAGCACGGTTGAGGGGGTCTGAGCGCCGTGGAAGAGATCGGCCTGACCCGGCTGCTCAGCCGCCAGCGATCGGGCGTGCCGGGCGCGCCGGCGCGGAGCCATGTTGAGGACCAGCGCGAGGATATCGACCTGAGCGGCCTCGAAATGGGCGGAGAGATCGCCGAAGACGCGCCGCTGAGTAACCCCGGACCGGGCAACCAGGATCACGCCGTCGAGCATGGGGCCGAGGATGAGCGCATCGGCAACGTGATTCGTGGGTGGAAGGTCCAGGATCACCGTGTCGTAAGTCCTGCGCGCCTCTTCCAGAACCTGCTGCATCTGGCTGGACCCCAGCAGATCACTGGAATGGGCGATCAGGGTGCGCTTGGGCGCTGGAAGGATATCGAGCTTCGGAATCTGCGTCCGCTGGACCACGCCGGCGAGACCTTCGCCGCCCAGGAGCACCTCGACGAGCCCCGCATCCGCCTTCGGAGCGAAGCGGTGCGTCAGTGCACTGTCACGGATGTCGGCGTCGATGACGAGTGTGCGCGCGCCTGAATAGGCGAACAGGGCAGCGAGATTGCTGACGATCGTACTGCGGCCCTCACCCTCCGCGCAGGACACGACGCCGATGATCTGTGCCGTTCCGCGGGACCTGCGATGCATCGCGAAGGCCTTGACCCGGCGAAGTTCGTCGCTGAATTCCGAGAAGGGGGCGATCAAAACCTCGATGAAGGCGGCGCCCGCCTTGCGCCGCAGCTTGCGCAACCGAGACGGGTCCCCGGAGACGGAGCCGATCTGAGGCAACTCGACCGTTCCGATATGACCCGAATTCGCCGTCATCTGTCGCGCGTTCGAAATGCTCGAGTCGCGACCCTGCCGAACGATCGCGCAAATGATTCCGCACACGCCACCGAGGAGGATCGCGAGGGCGAGGATGAGGATCGTCCGCGGGTGACTGGGCATCAGCGGACGGGTCGCCTGCGTGATCACGCGGGCGCCGGCAATCGGAAAGCTCTGACGCTGCACCGAATCGGCAAAGGCCTGAAGGAAGCTCTCGTAGATGCGCCGCGAAGTCTGCGACGCGGTCTCCAACTCCTCCAATGTGATCGACTCGTCCGGATCGAGCAGATTTGCGGGCTTGGTGCCGTTCGAGGCGTCGGATGATTTCCGCGTGGGGATCCTGTAATCGTGACTGGCCTTGAATTCCTGGACGAGCCGGGACGCCGCATTCATCTCGCGCCGAAGCTGTTGAATTCGCCCCTCGAGCCACGCACTGCCCTGACGAGCGGCTTCGGACCGGCTGTCGAGCTGGTCCCGGACATAGGCATCGGCAATCGCGTTCACGATCTGGGCCGAACGCTCCGCACTGGGGGACGTGAAGGCGATCTCGAAGGCGTAGGAGGTCCCGAGCCGCCTGACACTCAAGCCGTTCTCGATCATCCCGATGGCGTCGCGCATCCGCTCATAGGGGGTAGGCGGGGGCGGGGGCGGGTAGTCCAGCCAGCGAAGCACGTGCTCCTTCAGCTTCGCACGCAGGCCCACTTCCTTGGGGAGCTCTTCGATGCGCAGGGTCTCGACCACGGCCGTCGCGATCGTTTCGGACCGCATGACGATCATCTGGCTCTCGACGAGCGCGGCGTCCATGGAGGCTGCGATCTCCGGAGTCTGATCCCGAGTCGGGATCTGCGGCATTCGCGGATCAACGATGATCTGTGCTCGGGCCTGATAGAGCACGGTGGTTTGATGGACGTAGATCGCAGCCGCGACGACGGCGAGAAGCACGAAGCCGAGGATCGTCCAGCGGTAACGCTGGAGGAAGGCGACCATGTCGACCTCCCTGGCGGCGATCGCGTCGCTCATCGCTCCGGCGCGTCGATCGTCGAGCAGTTCGGTCGGTGTTAGCTTCAGCACGGTCTGCTATCCTCAGCTGCGTCGAGCAAGGAGCGTCGGCATCGCTTCGGTCGAGATCCGTGACCGGCCGGTGAAGGGAGCCGCGTCGACGACGACCGGGTAACCACCGCGCTGCGATCGCTCCGCCGCCCGCACCAGACGAGCCGAGCCGTCCGGGCCAAGATGCGCGGCCAGGAGCAAGGCGGAGGCGTCGGCGGCTGCGTTCGGCAGGCCCGCCGTCGATCCGGTGATCAGGTCTGCCAAGGGTTCCGCCAGGCAGGGCGGAAGGAGGGCGGGGCGCCCGCGAAGCAGATGGCCCATCCAGGCGCCGACGGCGAGGGTCTCCTGCAGGGGCGCGAGGTCCTCATAGACATAGGCCGCGTTGATCCCCGAATGGATCGACCGGAACATGGCCTGGGCGCCGGTCGTCGGACCCCGTCGTTCCGCCGCGAGGCATGCGTCTTCGTGGAACCGGTCGAGTTCGGCCATCACCAAGCGGGCGAATGGATCCGCGCCGGCGCGGACGATGACACCGGTCGGCCATTCGGACACCCGGCTCTCGGCAGACGGCACTGTCAGGTGCGCAGCGTCGATGCGCCGGTTTACACGCGCCGCCGGCGGCCGAACCTGAGTTCCGGAGCGCGCGCGGGAGTCCAGGACGCGCCGAATGCGGGCGGCGGCGCCGTCCAGGCTATTCGCCTCGGCACGGACCACGCCCGGAATGAGGAAGACGAGTTCATCGTCGGATACGTCGCTCCAGCCCCGCGCCGACCAGAGTCCCGCCAAGCCGCCCTCGACGATGCCGTCGCCCCAGAGATCGGGCTTGGCCGACTCGGGATGTTCGTCCCGCATCGGCCAAAGCATCTTGGATCTGCCATGCCAGGCGGTCAGCGTTGTTCTGAATATGCCAGCGAATGTCATCGGCTCACACTTCTGCGACACCCGACCATCAATCGTTGAGACGAGCGCGTGAACTGCACCAATTGAGGTAGCGATCCTCCTTCCGGATGAGGCCGGCGGTCCTCGGTGATCCAAGGCTCCGCAGTCATCCGCATCGGGTCAGCTTGCCCGATCGCGAGCGAAGATCAGCTTTGCTCAGGACTAGGTCGGGTACAGGCGTTCGTAAAATGCACCCTTACGCCTAAGGCAGTAGTCACAAGACCCCAATTCCACCCTTTGAGATTTTGACGCTGTGCAGCTAGATGCAGTGAATTGACGTCTGAGACAGTTTAATTTCGGAAATCGCGTGAACAGCAATGAAAACGCTCAGTTTCCCTCTTTTCGGTTTTCGTGGGCAGTCACGGCGTGACCAGGTGGCCTCTGTGGCCGTCGAAAGCGATCTGGAAGGCCGGTTTTCCACACCTCTACCGATGGAGGCGCTCACGATCACGGCGCCGCGCGATCCTGCATTCTTGTCGAAGTTGCTGACGCAACCGGTTCCAAGTTCCGGTTCCGGCCAAGCCCGTTCCCGGATCGCTCCGCTCGGAGGCTTGCGGAAGCGCTACGTCGACTTCGCTATCGCGGTTGGGGTTCTAATCCTCGTCCTGCCGCTGCTCCTGATGATCGCCCTCGCGATCAAGGTATCCATGGGTGGACCCGTCATCTATCGGCACCGCCGGATCGGGTGTTACGGACGCGAGTTCGACTGTCTCAAGTTCCGAACGATGGTGACCAACGCCGATGCCGTGCTCGAGGCCCTGCTACGCACGGATCCGGCGGCTGCGGCGGAATGGCGTCGGACGCAGAAGCTCGTTCGCGATCCGCGAATTACGTGGATCGGCCGCACGTTGCGGCGCACGAGCCTCGACGAGTTGCCGCAGATCTTCAACGTTCTGCGCGGTGACATGAGCTGCGTCGGCCCGCGTCCGATCGTGCGCGCCGAGCTGATCCGGTACGGTGCCCACAGCGATCTTTTTCAAAGCGTGAGACCCGGCATGACGGGCCTGTGGCAGGTCAGTGGGCGCAGCTCCCTCGATTATGAGGACCGGGTCATGCTCGATTGCCAGTACGTCAAGGACTGGTCCGTCTGGAGTGACTTGAATATCTTGATCCGCACGATTCCTGCCGTCCTCAACACGCGACAGACCTGTTGAGCGGATCCCGGCTCAATGCGTGAAGTCAACGTGCGGAGTTTATCAGCAGAGCCATCGCGAAATAGGACAGCTGGAGCGTAATGACACAGACCAACAGCTGCCACCACGTCAGTCCCAGCCCCATTCCCGCAACAACCACGAAGGCTGACCCGGCGATCGCCGCGGGTGCCTTGTACCGCAAGCTTCCGAGGAGGCTCGCGACCACCGAGAAAGCAAGTAGCCAGATCATTCCGCCGCCTTCGTTCAGAGACGCGATTGGCCACGTAGATCGGTGCCCGCCGATCGAGGATCGCATCGGCCCCCGCCTCGGTCAACGCGACGGGTGCTGTCCGTCGGGGGCGAAGGCCCGTGGCGCGTGGCAGCGCCGACATGAGCCGCCGGTGCCCGTCCCACGCTCGTAGCAGCAGGTCCTGACCTCCATGGATCTCTCCCTGATCGGCATCGTCGTCGCAGCGATCCTCATTTGCGTGTCGGCGTTTTTCGGCCCACCGCTCGTCGTTGCCACCATCGCGTCCTTCGCATTTGGCGCGACTGCGATCGGCTCACTTCCGGCGCTCGGCGGATCTTCGCCTCTCATCTACGTCGTTCCCGGGTGCATATTGATCGCGACGCTCGCGGTTCGGCGCGGAACCATTCCAAAGCTTGGCATCGTCCTCATGCGGGATCAGACGACCTGGGCGGTTCTGCTTCTGGCGGTGTACGCCGCCGCCGGAGCCGTGATCCTGCCACGGCTCTTCGAGGGCTCGACAACGTCCTTCGTCACGTCGCGGCTGGTCGGCGTCTTCGAAAGCCCTCTGGCGCCTGGGCCAGGAAATATTTCTCAGACGGCATATTTTCTCTTCGGCGCGTTGTCTTTCGCAGCCTTCTCCATCCTGCTCCTACGGTCCGAAGCGATCAGGCCCGTCGCCCGGGGCTTCTTCCTGTGGGCTGGCCTGACGGCCGCCTTCGGCGTGATCGACCGCGTGGGTAAGTTCATCGGCGCGGGCGACGTGCTCGAGCCGATCCGGACGGCCTCCTACGCGATGCTGACGGGTGCCGATCTGACGCTCGGGAACGTGACGCGCATCTCGGGTGCGTTCTCCGAGGCGTCCGCCTTCGGCGGTGCCGCGCTGGCGAGCTTCGGACTCAGCTTCGCTTACTGGAGAAGGACCGGTTCGTCCCGCGCCCTCGGCCTCGCCATCGCGCTTCTGATTCTCGTCCTGCTCTCGACATCGACGACCGCTTATGCGGGCTTCGCCTTCCTCGCGAGCATCCAGATCGCCATGCTCGCCCGGACCGCGGTCACGAACCGTCTGATGCGCAGGGATCTGGTGGTCCTGATGGCATTGGCGATCGGCGGAGCTCTGGTTCTGCTTCTCTATCTCGCCACTCCGGGCATCTTCGACCCTGTGTACGAGCTGTTCCGCGTGACGATTCTGGAGAAGGACGAGTCGCAATCCGGGATCGAACGGAGCTATTGGAATTCCCGCAGCCTCGGCAGCTTCGTCGATACCTTCGGTTTCGGGATCGGGATGGGAAGTTCCCGCGCTTCGAGCTGGGTGATCGCGATCCTGTCGCAGCTGGGCTTCGTCGGCACCGTGCTCATGACGGCGATCGTCGTCAGCCTTCTGAGGCGATGTCCGCCCATTCCCTCAGATCCGTCGATGCAGAGGATCGCCGGGCTCCACGACGGGGCGCGCCTCGCCGCGCTGACTCAACTCTTCACGGCGACGATCTCCGGCGGTCAGGCGGATCCGGGCTCCCAGTTCTTCATTGCGCTGGCGACAGTGCTCGCCTGCCGCGCGCATCTGCGTGCAGCGCTCCACCTACGGAACGAAGTGATCGCGGCCGTGCCGCCCGATCTCAGCCGGTACGCAGGCGCATTCACCTACGCCACGAGGTCATGATGCTTGCGGGACGGGTCGTTACGGGAGCCATGCTGCTCGTTGGAGCCCGTCTGATGGGGCGCCTCATCGACTTCTGTGCTCTCCTCGTCTTCGCTCGGCTGCTGACCCCAAACGATTTCGGAGTCGTCGCCGCAGCCATGACGTTGATCTCGCTGATGGAGGCCATCTTCGAATTGCCGGTCGGGCTTGTCCTCGTCCGGACCCCGAATGTCGAGCCCGACCATTACGATACGGCCTTCACGCTCTCCATGCTGCGCGGCGTGATGCTCGGCCTTCTGATCGCCGGCATCGCTTGGCCCTATGCCTGGGCCTTCGACGACTTCCGCCTCGTTCCGATCATCCTCTGCCTCGGATGGGCGCCGATGATTCGCGGATGCGTGAGTCCCCATCTCTGGATCAATCTGCGCCAGCTCCAGATGGGTCCCGACTGTCTCGCGCAGACCGTGGGCAAGGTCGGCGCCTTCGTGGTCGCGATGCTGGCACTCGCCTTGGAGCGGAACTATTGGGCGCTGGTCGTCGCGACGGTGAGCAGTCCGGCCATCATGGTCGCGACCTCCTATTACCTGGCGCCCTACCGACCGAGACTTTCGCTCAGGCAATGGCGGATCTTCTGGGATTTCCTCTGCTGGCTCGGCGGAGCGCAGTTTCTCGCAGCACTGTCCTGGCAGTGTGATCGCTTCGTCCTCGGCCAATTGTCCAGCCGTGCGGAGCTCGGCCGATACACCATGGCGGATTCTCTGGCCGCGCTGCCGATCCAGGCCCTCGCCGCTCCCGCCGCCGCGATGCTCTTCCCGGCACTCGGCGCGATCCACGTCCAGCACGAGCGCCTCAGGCGCGCCTTCCTGATCGGCCTCGGCGGCGTCTACACCCTCTGCCTCCCGATCATGGTCGGTCTCATCGTGCTGGCTGAACCCTTCTGCCGAACGGTCCTCGGACCACAATGGGGCGAAGTCGTCCTGCCCATGCAGATGCTGACCGCTGCGGGCGCGCTGAGCCTCATCGCGCAACCGCTCGGGGCTCTCTACAACGCGTTGGGTCAAACGAAGGCCGGGATGGTCCGCAGCATCCTGGGCTTGTCGATCAAGCTCCCGCTGGTTCTCGTGGGCTGCTTTGCCGGCGGCCTTGCCGGTGTCGCTCTGGCACGGCTGGTGACCGAGTTCATCATGTTTGTCGTGTCCGCTCACAGCATTCGTCAGTTGACCGGCGCATCAACCAGAAACATCCTGTCGGTCCTCCTCAGGCCCGCCGGCGCCTCAGGTGCGATGATATTAGCGTTGCTGGTCCTCCAGCCCTTGATCGAATCGTCCGATGACCAGACGATCCGCGGGCTCATTCTCGCAGCCCTCGTCCTGGCAGGTGCGCTCGTCTATTCCGCGACGATCCTGACGCTGTGGGTCCTCGCCGGGCGTCCCGCCGGTTTGGAAGCGAGGCTGACCGCCATCGTGCACGAGACGCTGCGACGCATAGCGAGCAGGCAGGTCGGCCTTTCCCTTGGTTCCAAGGTAATCGTGCCGGTCGAAGTGCACGGCCGTCCCAACCAGCCCGGATGACGCTGCCCATCGTCGACCTGACCGACCGGCATTGACCGGGCTCATGGAGAGGATCAGCGCGGACCGGAAGTGCCGAACATCAAGCGCGGTCATGGAGAGCCGGGAACAGGTCGTGTCGAAGCTAGGCCACATCGAGAGGCAGGCAGCCCGGGTCACGATGCTGGGACTGATGGGCCAGGAGGCGGAAATCGTCGTGCGGAGCGATGACCGCCGACGCAGGATTCACGGCAGTCTCAGGTCGATCAGACGCGGGAAAGGAAGGAACCTGAGGGCGGGAAGGCTCGATTGCGCCATTCCGTGGCCGACCTGCCTCCAGACCTTGATCACCGATTGAATCGGTGCCTGCAGGGTCGGTACGTCCTCGATCGAGCCGCATGGATCTGACCGGTATCGCGGACCGGGCCGCGTGAGGGGCACCTGCGTGGTGGTGGCCATGGGTCGCTGGTTGGCCGGAGCCAGGACGGGGACGGGTGCGGGCGGGAGGTTGCCCGGGGATGAGTGTGGCCGGCATGGCCTGTCGACACCTCGATCCTGCGCCGCTTGGGCGCCCCCCTGTTCCGCGCTCGTCTTCTGACCCTGCCGGCATCCCCGACTACTTCGGTCCTGGCTAACCTTCCCGATCAGCCCGGTCGAAAGTCGGACGGCTAGGTTAGGGCCTCGCTGCGTTCTCCTGGTATATTGAATTATATTTGTCTATTTTCGATATACGAATGGAATCAGGCTATAATCCATAACAATAATGTCAACTTTTTCGGGGAACATCACCGTCTTTTCAGGCTTACAGCCGCACTGTGCCGCTCGTGAGCACATGATCGGAAGTCTAACATGAAGACCCTCGCACTGGTTCTGGCCACTGGCGTAATGTTCGCCAGCTTTTCCATCGGCTCAGCCTCGGCCGCTCCCGGAATGACGCATGCTGAGCGGATGCGTGCCAGTTCATCGATCGGCTATGCCGGCAATTACAAGGCTCGCAAGCATCACATGCGCCACCACGGCAATCGCCACGACGCGAGCCACCACTCCCGTGCCAGCCGGACCCATCACACCCGCAATCGCCTGATGCATGGCGACCCCAACGCCCGGAACCCGATGCTGCCCGGCTACGCGCAGCAGCGCGGCACCACCTCGGGCGGCCCGCGCTACTGATCCGGTTCGACAGATTCGAGGGCGGTGGTCCCATCACGGCACCGCCGCCCGATACCAAGTTTCCTGTGTGAGCTCGCTGAGCGGCGCTCCACGCCACGCCCAAGGCCAAGCTGCGCCACCGGGCTTATTGAAGGCGCGATGCTTTCGAGCCTTCAGAAGATCAGACGACGGGCCTCCCAGAAGCTCTGTTCTGGTTCGAGAAAGCGTCGCGTTCCATCCGCTCACCGCAAGACGTCATCGACAAAACAAGACGTCATCGACAAGATTAGCGGCCGCCGCGGGATGCGTCCGCAACTGATCGGTGGCGGCATCAACCGCCCGTACAGCGTCCGCTCGAACCTGTATCGACATGCCGGTACCCTTTCGGCCCAGCCAATCGCTCAATGCTTCGCTGGCGGCAGCGTTGGCTTCAGGTAGAGAAAGCTCCGCTCTCCTGTGGCAGCCTCGGTGATATGATCGATCGCGTTCAACAATTCACCGAGATTCTGGTCGACCGTGGGCTGAAGCAGAACACGGCGGGCGCTTGTGCGCCCGGCGATGAGTTGCGCTTCGGTCAGGGGATCGAAATCGGGCCGAACCCGTCGCTTGTGACTCATCGGTCTTCCGGTTCGCTGATTGCTCCGGCTGCCGCAGCGCTGAGGGCAGCTGTCAGCGCTACGAGCAAGGCCACCTCGATCATGATTGAGCCCTCCTTTTCACTCCTCCCCCGAGCTGACCGAAGGATCCATCTAGGACTGCCTGTCGCATGGTTAACGAAACGTTAGCCAGTACATCCGCGCGGTCACCCGGCCCACATCTGAGACAGTCTCGCTTCTGGCGTGCCCCCGAAAATTGGTCCTCCCCGAAGTATGGCTCCGAGCCATGGTGACCCTGACCCAGCAAACTGGTCCGCACTCAGCGCAAGTTTTTCGGGCATCCTGAACCCTGAAGGAGGGTGGATGCCATGCCTCGCAAACGCTTCACGAACGAACAGATCGCCTTCGCTCTGCGGCAGGCGGAGAACGGTGCGACGGTGGACGAGGTCTGCCGGAAGATGGGCGTATCCGAGCCGACCTTTTATCGCTGGAAGAAGCAGTTCGTCGGCATGGGCGTGCCGGAGATCCGACGGCTCAAGCAGTTGGAGGACGAGAACGGCGAGCTCAAGCGGCTGGTCGCCGACCTGACACTGGACCGCTCCATGCTGCAGGATATCCTGAAGCGAAAGTGGTAAGGCCCGCCGCTCGCCGCGAGGTCGCTGGTCACCTGCAGGTGGCCTACGAGATCAGCGAGCGTCGGGCCTGTCTGGCTACCGGCTTCGGCCGTTCGTCCCAGCGCTACAGGAAGCGTTCGGACCCGCAGGTCGCGCTGCGGATGCGATTGAAGGAACTGGCCGCGGCGCGGGTGCGCTACGGCTATCGGCGGCTGCACATCCTGCTGCGACGGGAGGGCTGGGAGGTGAACCATAAGCGCACCTACCGGATCTACCGGGATGAGGGCCTGTCGATCCGGTCCAAGCTACCCAAACGCAAGCGGGCGTGGCGCTACCGTCAGGGGCGACCGGCGATCGGCGGACCCAACGAGGTCTGGGCCATGGATTTCATGTCCGACCGCCTCTTCGATGGTCGTCCGTTCCGGATCCTAACCGTCGTCGATTGCCACACGCGAGAGGCGCTCTCACTGACACCGAGAGCCAACTTCCGCGCCTTCCAGGTGACCGAGGCTCTGGACGCCTTGGTCCGGCTGCGAGGTCGGCCCAAGAGCCTGCGGGTGGACAACGGACCGGAGTTCGCCGGGCGCATGCTCGACCAGTGGGCCTACCTGAACGGGGTCGAGATCGACTTCTCACGACCGGGCAAGCCGACCGACAACGCCTACATCGAGTCGTTCAACGGTCGTCTACGGGCGGAGTGCCTGAACGCCTCATGGTTCCTGTCACTGGCCGATGCCCGCGAGCGCAGCGAGGACTGGAGGTGCCACTACAACGACGATCGCCCCAAACGGCCCTGGGCGGCTTGACGCCCCGGGCCTTCGCCAACCAAGCTGTCACAGCCCGAGAACTTGCATAGGCCGTGGACCACAAAGCGGGTCAACTCCAAACATGGCTCGAAGCCATACCTCAGGGAGGACCACTTTTCAGGGGGCAGGCCAGACACAAAGATAAAATGGAAAGAGTAACCCTGACTCAGCAACTACCGCGCAGATGAATTTTACTTCTGCACGACAGTTCTGAACGGGTGGCGCTGCGCATCGGATGGGCCGCTCCGAAGGGCAGCAGCAGGAATCACACTCTCACGTCCACGCCGGACGCTTCGACGCCCTGCTGGCGATCGAAGAGCTGCTGTGCTTGCTTGTACTGCGGCATGTCCTCGATCCGCTTGGAGGGATCGTTCAGAGCTTTCAGGCCGTCGAGCGCTGCCTTGATCAATTTTACGGCCGGGTTCGTCGAGTCGATCTTCTCGGGTTCCTTGCCTTCATCTCGACTGCTAAGCTCGTAATTGAACTGAAACTCTGCGCGCTGCTTAGCCCAATCGAAGCTTCCCTTTTCCTCGTTGCTGACGTTGTCGAGATAAGTCACAGCCTTCTTCCAGGTCGGTGAGAAGGTGCTAAACGAATTCAGCGCATCGAGCCCAGCATCGGCAGAAAGACGATCACGCATCTCCGTTTGTCAAACAGCGTTGAACGTTGACCCTGGATCGGCGTCGAACTTTGACCCCCCGGATGGGTATAGCGGGACGCCCCTGATCAGCCCGGCGAAGCGGGTCGGGGTGGCGCAGCCGGGCTGATCAGGGATCCAGCAGGCGCGACGTGTGCCGGCCTCAGGCGCGGTTCTTGAAGCGCCAGCTCTCGTTGCCGGTCTCGACGATCTCGCAGTGGTGGGTGAGCCGGTCGAGCAGCGCCGTGGTCATCTTGGCATCGCCGGCGAACACGCTCGGCCATTCCCCGAAGGCGAGATTGGTGGTGACCACGATCGAGGTGGTCTCGTAGAGCTTGCTGATCAGGTGGAACAGGAGCTGGCCGCCCGACTGCGCGAACGGCAGGTAGCCGAGTTCGTCGAGCACCACGATGTCGAGCCGGGCGAGATGGTCGGCGATGCGGCCCTGGCGGCCGGCACGTGCCTCGGCTTCGAGCCGGTTGACGAGGTCGACGACGTTGTAGAACCGGCCCCGCGCCCCGTCTCGGATGCAGGCTCGCGCGATGGCGATGGCGAGGTGGGTCTTGCCGGTCCCGGTCCCGCCGACGAGTACGACGTTGCGCTGGTGAGCCAGGAACTCGCCGCCGGAGAGCGCGCGTACCAAACCCTCGTTAATCGGGGTGCCGTCGAAGGCGAACTCGGTGATGTCCTTGGCCAGGGGCAGCTTGGCGATCGTCATCTGGTAGCGGATCGAGCGTGCCTGCTTCTCGGAGATCTCGGCCTGGAGCAGGTCGCCGACGATCTGCTGCGGCTCGTGGGTGCGCTTGAGCGCGACCTTGATGATCTCGTCGTAGGCCGCCTTCATGCCGAAGAGCTTCAGCTCGCCCATGGTGGCGAGGATGTTCTGGCGTTCCATCATGGGGGGCTCCTCAGGGTATCGTAGCGGGCGCAATCCGCGACCGGCTCGTGGCGCAGCCGCAGGCTCTCGGGGGTCAGGATGGTGACGGGCGCGGTCGGCTCGCGCTGCCGGGCGAGGATGTTGAGGACGACGTCGGCCGAGTGGACGCCCTCGCGCAGCGCCTCGGCACACGCCGCCTCGACGGCCGGCAAGCCGTCGCCGAGCACGGCGGTGAGGATCTCCACCATCTGCCGGTTCCCTCCGGCACTGCCGGCGAGCTTGCGTCGGACCCGGTCAAGGGCGGGAGGCAGGACCCAGTCCTTGAACGGTGCGCCGTTGCGGAGCGCGCCGGGCTTGCGGGCCAGCACGGGGACATAGTGCCAGGGATCGAACACGGTCTGATCCCGCCCGAAGGCGCGCTCGTGCTCGGCAACAACGCGCCCGTCCTGCCGGATCTCGACGCGCTCGGCGTAGGCCCGCACCTCGATCGGGCGGCCGATGGCGGAGGCCATGACCGAGTAGCGATTGTTGTCGAAGCGCACGAGGCAGGTCGTGGACACCGAAGCGGTGACGGCGTGGAAGCCGTCGAAGCGACCGGCATAGGGAACGAGGGCTGCTCGCTCGGCCTCGAACCGCTCCCAGACGGTGCGCTCGCGCTCCTCGGGATGGGGATGGGCCTTGGCGTAGGCGATCACCCCATCGAGCAGGAGCGCGTTCAGCTCCTCGTAACTCTTCACTCGGACACGCGGGGTGAAGAAGCGCTCGCGCACCAGCCCAACCTGGTTCTCGACCTGCCCCTTCTCCCAGCCCGAGGCCGGGGTGCAGGCGACCGGATCGACGAGGTAGTGCGAGCACATCTGCAGGAAGCGACGGTTGTAGGCGCGCTCGCGCCCGACGAAGATCGTCTCCACCGCGGTCTTCATGTTGTCGTAGATGCCGCGCTGGCAGGTGCCTTGGAAGAACGCGAACGCCCGGTCGTGAGCGTCGAACACCATCTCCTGGCTCTCGCGCGGATAGGCCCGCACGAACAGCATGCGCGAGTGGCAGAGCCGGACGTGGGCGACCTTGACCGTGACGGTCGTGCCGCCGATCAGCACGATCTCGTGGCTCCAGTCGAACTGGTAGGCCTCGCCCGGGGCGAAGATGAGCGGCACGAAGGCCTGGGCCGTCACCGAGGCGCGCTCACGCTTCCAGGTTTTGGCATAGCGCCGAACGGCATCGTAGCCGCCCTCGTAGCCGAGCCCGCGCAGCGCTTCGTAGATCCGGATCAGCGTCAGCCGCTCGCGGGCGGACTTGCCGGCGTTGGTGGTCAGCATCCGATTGAGATCGTCGCGCCACGGCCCGAGCTTGGGCAACGGCTGCACTTCGCGCTCGTAGGCGAAGGCGGTGGCCCCCGACCGGATGACCTTCCGGACCGTGTTGCGGGAGACGTGCAGGTCGCGGACGATGTCC